>DATMHD010000367.1:0-3159 GCA_035555075.1 Sphingomicrobium sp.
CTGCACTCCAACTCCCCGCGCGAATGCCTGGCGCGTATGGAGAACATGGTGATGATGTCCGACATCAAGGTTCCGAAGGAGGCAATCAGCCGCCAGATCGCTGACTCGGTCGACCTCATCGTCCAGGTGAAGCGCCTGCGCGACGGTTCGCGCCGGACGACCAACATCACCGAAGTGATCGGCATGGAAGGCGACGTGATCGTCACCCAGGAGCTGTTCAAGTTCGAATATATGGACGAGACCGCGGACGGGAAAATTCTCGGCGAGTATCGGTCTATGGGCCTGCGTCCCTACACGCTCGAGAAGGCCAAGCAGTTCGGCTTCGACCAGCCTTATCTCGAGGCCTGTCTCTGAAACCCTCAACGTTCACTCGACGCCCCGTCGATTGGACCCTATCGCGCCTGACGCTCCGCTCCGGAGGACCGCGTCATTCGTGCTTTCCCCTTCCTGTTCGCCTGGCTAGCGCTCGCCGGCTGCTCACGTCAGTCGCAGCCGTCCAACGATCTCGTCTTCGCGTCGAACGAGGGATCGAACCAGGTCACCGTCCTCGACGGAGCCACGGGAAGGATCGAAGGTCAGCTCTCCACGGGCCCCCGCCCGCGGGGCATGGCCTTCTCGCCCGACCGCCGGACCTTCTACGTGGCCGCGAGCAATGCGAACCGGATCGAGGCCTGGGACGTCCATTCCCGCAATCGCCTCGCGGTCTACAATTCCGGGTCCGACCCGGAGCGGTTCGCTGTCAGCCCCGACGGATCGACCCTCTACATCGCCAATGAAGACCACAGCGCGATCTCCTTCCTGGATCTCAAGACCGGCAAGGTCGTTCGCGAAGTGCAGGTCGGCCCCGAGCCCGAGGGCGTTGGAGTCAGTCCTGACGGCAAGCTGCTGATTGCCACGTCCGAGGTCGCCAACCTCGCGCATTTCATCGACACGGGAACCGGCAAGCTCCTCGATAGCGTACCGGTCGGGAGCCGCCCGCGCTTCGTCCTCTTCCTGAGGGGCGGTCGAACGGCGTGGGTCTCATCGGAGCAGCGCGGCACGATCGCCGTGTTCGATACGGCTAGTCGACGGATCGTCCACACGATCGATCTCACGCAAAGCTTCGACATCGCCGAGCCGGTGCAAGCGGTGGAAATGCGCGCCACTCGCGACGAAAGGCGCGTGTTTGTCGCGATGGGCAGATCGAACCGCGTGGCCGAGATCGATCCGAGCACCTATACCGTCCTCCGCTGGTTCCCGACGGGCGAACGCACCTGGGGCATTGGACTGTCCCCCAATGAGAAGCGCCTTTATGCGGCGAGCGGCCTCTCGGGTACGCTGACGATCATCGACCTCGAGCGGAACGAGGTCGAGCGCACCGTGCGGCTGGGCGGCCGCCCGTGGGGCGCGATGGCTGCACCTCGATGAGCAAGTTTCTTATTGCCGCGATGGCTTCCCTGCTGCTCGCTTCCTGCGCTCAGCAGCGCCACCTCACCGCGTGCGCCGATCCGAACAACCTTCCCTTCTCGAACCGGGCAGGCGACGGCTTCGAGAACAAGCTCGCGCAGCTCATCGCCAGCGATCTCCACGCAAAGCTCGACTATGTCTGGTGGGCGCAGCGTCGCGGTTATGTCCGCAATACGCTCAACGAGACGAGGTGCGATTTCTGGCCGGGCATCGGCAGCAATGTCGAAATGGTTGCGACGAGCAGGCCCTATTATCGATCCACCTACATGTTCGTGACTCGCGCCGACGAGCATCTGGGCGGCCTCACCCTGGACGATCCGCGGCTGAAGCACTTGAAGATCGGCGTGCAGATGGTCGGCAACGACGCGACCAACACTCCGCCCGCGCCCGCGCTCGCAGCTCGCGGCATCGTCGGCAATGTCCGGGGCTACATGCTCTACGGCGATTACCGCAAGCCCAACCCGCCGGCCGAGATCGTCCAGGCGGTCGAGCGCGGCGACGTGGATGTCGCGCTCGTCTGGGGTCCGCTGGCCGGCTTTTTTGCAGGGCGCTCGCCCGTCCCGCTCCGCCTGGAGCCTGTGACCCCGTGGCTCGCGGACACGCAATGGCCTATGCAGTTCGACATCTCGGTAGGCGTCCAGAAAGACAACCAGAAGCTGCTGAAGGAGATCGATCAGATCCTGGCCCATCGATCGGACGACATTCGCAAGCTGCTTGCAGCCTACCGAGTGCCCGTCGTTCCACAGCAGTGAATCACGCTCAGAACGCGGGTTGCGCCCTTTGGCCTGTCCCCCTAAATGGCGCCCCGAGTGGGCGTGTAGCTCAGTGGTAGAGCACTGTGTTGACATCGCAGGGGTCGCAAGTTCAATCCTTGCCACGCCCACCATTTTCCCTAACGAAATCCGCAGCTTGGACTGAGATCGAAGCTCCTCGTTGGTGAGCCGCTTGCCGCCGGACCCTCGAAGCCACGGGACTTCCATCGCCCAGTCTGCTAACCAGCGGTCATGGCCTACACCAATGCCGACCTGGCGATGATCGACGATCATATCGCCCAGGGCGAGCGCCATGTGATCCGCCAGGAGGAGCTGGTCACGCGGCTGCGCACTCAGGGCCTTCCTACCGACGTGGCCGAAAAGCTTCTCGCCGATTTCCGGTCGCTCCTGCACCAGCATTGGGAGCACCGTAACCTCGTCCTGATCGACCTTCAGGGCCATAACGACTGAGCCGCTTATCGGGCGATCCAATCGCTGGTGAAGCCGCGCAGCCATTCTCATCCTTACCGCTGTAGGAACAGAAGTCGCCGGCCGTTCGCTTCTGCAGCGAAAGGCGGAAATTGGCTAACCGCGACATCATCGTCATCGGCGGCTCGGCGGGAAGCGGCGCGGTGCTTCGCCAAATCCTAGGCAGCCTCCCCGAAGACCTTCCGGCGAGCCTGTTCATCACCACGCACGTCCCCTCACAATCGCCCGGCTACCTTGCCGACATGCTGTCGCGGAACTCGTCCTTGCCCGTCGCCTCTGCAATCGACGGCCAACCGATCGAGCGCGGGCATGTCTACGTCGCCGTGCCCGACCGGCACCTGCTCGTCATCGACGGCACGGTGAGGCTCGGCGACGGACCGCGCGAGAATATGACTCGGCCTGCGATCGATCCCCTATTTCGCTCGGCCGCCCTGTTCCACGGCTCGCGAACAGTCGGCGTCGTCCTGAGCGG
>DATMHD010000368.1:0-3241 GCA_035555075.1 Sphingomicrobium sp.
AGGCGGATGATGTTCTGCCGATCCTTCCAGAGAACAAGAACAGCAAAACAAAAGAGCATCGGAGCAAGCGGCGAATGAAGGAGCGCTGCGACTATTGGCGCGCTCATCGCTGCAGCCATTCCTGCAATCGATGAGATACGAACCACCAGCAGGAGCAGGACCCAGACTAGCGCAAAGGCAACAGCGGCGATCGGGACGAGTGGGATCAAGAGGCCAAGGAAAGTTGCGACGCCCTTCCCGCCCCTGAACTTCAGCCAGACGGGATAGAGGTGCCCCGCAAGTGCGCCCGCCGCCGCCGCAGCGCCACTTTCAGGAGCAATCCAGTGCTGGGCGATGAGGACCGCCGCGGTTGCCTTGAGGCAGTCGAGCAGGAGGGTCAGTGCAGCAAGGAGCTTGCTTCCCGTCCTCAGGACATTGGTTGCGCCGATGTTCCCAGAACCGATGCCCCGTATGTCCCCCTTCCCTGCAACGCGGGTCAGCAAGAGCCCGAAGGGTATCGAGCCCAGGAGATAGCCAAGTCCAAAGGCGAGGAGCATTTCGCGCGACATCGACGAAGTTCGTAGCAAACCTCGAGAAGCGCGCAACTTGCGGTGGCCGGGCCGCAACGCCACAGGTGGTCCAATGGACGCTTCGGCACCTCTTCTGTTCTTCGATTCCGGCGTTGGCGGCCTTTCGGTTCTGGGACCGACCCGTGCGCTCCTTAAGAACGCTCCCGTCGTCTACGCGGCGGACAGCGCTGGCTTTCCCTACGGCAAGCGAAGCGAAGCCGAGATCGCGAGCCGGGTCCCGGCGTTGCTTGGGCGGCTCGTCGAACGGTTCCGTCCGCGGCTTGCGGTCATCGCCTGCAACACCGCAAGCACCATTGCGCTTGAGCATGTCCGCTCCGCGCTCGACCTGCCGGTCGTTGGAACGGTGCCTGCAATCAAGCCCGCGGCCCAAATGTCGACAAGCCGGGTCATCGGCGTCCTCGGGACCGAGGCGACCGTCCGGCAACCCTATGTCGATGACCTGGCGGCAAGATTTGCAACGGATTGCACGCTGATCCGCCACGGATCGCCCGAACTGGTTGAACTTGCCGAGGCCAAGCTCGCCGGCGAAGACATCAGCATCGAGGAGGTGCGTGCAGCGGCGCAGCCGATGTTCGATGCGCCGTCAGGCAAGGACATCGACACAATCGTCCTTGCCTGCACGCACTTTCCGCTCCTTGGCCCCGAGCTTCGCGCTGCCTTTCCCGACATCGCCTATGTCGATGGCGGCGAGGGCATCGCGCGAAGGATCGCCTACCTCACCAAGGGACAGGCCTGGCCCTTGGCGCCGAGCGGCCTCATGCTGTTCACCTCGGCGGCAAGGAAGCCGGAGCTTGGCGCCCTCGCCTCTTTTGGCATCGATGAAATCCGGTTACTTTGAGTGGCGCCGGAACCTTTCCCGGGTGGCAATCTCTAAGAGCGGGAGTTAAAGGTGGCCCGAAGCGAGTACCTGCCTTGGATTATCAGCGCATCTTCCAGTCCGCGATCGAGCGCCTTCACGACGAGGGCCGCTATCGCGTGTTCATCGACATCTTAAGATCGAAGGGCAATTTCCCGAACGCTCATTGCTTCGGCGGAAACGGCCCCAAACCGATCACTGTCTGGTGTTCGAACGACTATCTTGGCATGGGCCAGCACCCAAGCGTTGTCGAAGCCATGGAACAGGCTCTCCACGAAGTGGGGGCAGGCTCGGGCGGCACCCGGAACATCAGCGGCAACACCCATTTCCATACCCAGCTCGAGGAAGAACTCGCATCGCTCCACGGCAAGGCCTCGGCGCTGCTCTTCACGAGCGGCTACGTCTCGAACGAGGCGGCCCTGTCGACTCTTGGGCGGCTCCTTCCTGGATGCGTGATCTTCTCGGACGAGCTCAATCACGCCTCGATGATCGCCGGAATCAAGAGCAGCGGCTGCGAGAAGCGGGTCTTCCGTCACAACGACCTTGAGCATCTCGAGGAGTTGCTCGCCGCTGAAGGGACCGACACGCCCAAGCTGATCGCGTTCGAGAGCGTCTATTCGATGGACGCGGACATCGCCCCCATCGGCGCGATCTGCGACCTTGCCGAAAAATATAATGCACTGACCTACCTCGATGAGGTCCACGCCGTCGGAATGTACGGCGAGCAGGGCGGCGGGATCTCCGAGCGCGACGGACAGGCGCACCGCCTGACGATCATCGAGGGGACCTTGGGGAAGGCCTTCGGCGTGATGGGGGGCTATATCGCCGCCGATCGCATGATCATTGACTGCATCCGCTCCTACGCTCCGGGCTTCATCTTCACGACGTCCCTTTCCCCGGTGCTGGTTGCAGGCGCACTTGCAAGCGTCAGGCATCTTCGGCGCTCGAACGAGGAACGCGTCGCGCAGCAGGATTCCGCAGCGATGCTCAAGGCGAAGTTCGCGGCTGCGGGCCTGCCCGCAATGCCGAGCGTCACCCATATCGTGCCGCTGCTCGTTGGCTGTCCGATCAAGGCCAAGAAGATCAGCGACATCCTCCTTGCCGAATATGGGCTTTACGTTCAGCCCATCAATTTCCCGACCGTGCCCCGCGGCACCGAACGCCTCCGCTTCACTCCTGGACCGCAGCATTCGGCCGAGATGATGGACGTGCTGGTCGAGGCACTGGTCGAGATCTGGAGCCGCCTGGAGCTTCGGAGGGCGGCTTAGAATGAACCGGGAAACGGTGGTTCGCCAAAGCACCGCCTCGCTGGAAGACCCGGTCCAGAAGCAACTCGTTGCGGCGGTCAACAGGGCGGAGCTGCGGAGCAAGCCCTTCGACCATATCTACATGGAAGGCGTGCTCGAGGCGCAAAGCTACGCAAGGCTTCTCGCCGCCATGCCGGACCGCCGCTTCTACCATGACCTGAAGCATCGCGATGCGGTCCGGAAGGATGGCTCGAGCACGCGGCTGCGATTGTATCTCTATCCCGAATTGCTGCGGCGACTCCCTCCGGCCACGCGCAAGGTCTGGGCACCGGTTGCAAGTGCCCTGTGCTCCCGCGAGCTTGAAGATGCGTTTAAGCGCAAGTTCCGCTCGGCCCTCGAGGAACGGTTCGGAAAACCGGTCGAAAAAGTCGGACTATACCCTGTTCCGATCCTGCTTCGTGATCAGCCGGGCTACAAGATCTCGGTCCACAGCGACATCGCCACCAAGGCGATTACGGTCCAATTCTATCTTCCAAGCGACGGATCCCAGCGGGACATCGGCACGATCT
>DATMHD010000369.1:0-2810 GCA_035555075.1 Sphingomicrobium sp.
ACGATCGAGGAAACAGCAATTCCGGCGGGGCTGAAGGGCGTCCCGGACCCGCAGGTCGCGCTAGAGCTCCAAAATAGACTTATGGCCGACGCGCCCTTGCCCGCGCTGCTCGAACGTTATTCCTTGGCACTTGAGCTCGACGAGCTGACGGCCTTTGCGCGCTGGGTTCCCAAATTCCATGCCACGCGGCGCTTCGACACCTTGTTCTTTGTCGCCCGCTGCCCCGAAGGCGAGTGGCGCCCGACTGTCGTCGAGGGCGAATGCACTGCAGCGCACTGGATTACGGCCGACGAAGCGTTGCAGCGGGACCGCGAGGGCAAGGCGCGGCTGATCTTCCCGACCCGCCGCAATCTGGAGCGCCTCGCGCTTCATTCGAGCTTCGAGTCCATCAAGGCCGATGCTGAGGCCCATCCGATCGAGCCGATCAGTCCCTGGGTGGAACAGATCGAAGGTGAAAATTTCATCACGATCCCAGAGGGAATTGGCTACCCGGTGACGAGAGAGAAGCTCGACGGCCTGTGGAGGGGCTGATCCGAGGCACCGAGTCGCTGCACTGCACAAAGAAAAAAGGGGCCCGCGCACAGCGCGAGCCCCTTGAAGCTCCAGTGGGTCCGAAGCTTATTTCAGGTGGTTCGAGAGATGCTTGTTCATCTCGAACATGCTGACGCGATCCTTGCCCCCGAAGATCGGCTTCAGCGTCGAATCGGCCATGATTTCCCGTTTGTTCTGCGGGTTTTGCAGGTTATTCTTGCGAATGTGGTCCCACACCTTCGAAACGACCTGACTGCGCGGAAGCGGCTGACTGCCGCAGATCTTCGCGAGATCGGCTGAAGGCTGAACCGGACGGGCCAACCCGCCCCCTGCTTTACGACCAGTCCCTTGTGCCATTTGGCCCTCCTGTTGTTCTGACCTTGGTAGAGCGCAAAGCGACCTCCTTTGCAATGACGTTTCCGCCCTGATTCTCTCTTGGGAAATGCCGAACGGCACGACCTTGTTGTCGCTGTCGTGCCCAATGTCGGCTGGGCGACCCAATTCGATGCCCACGCGCTCGCACCAATGGGCCACGATGGCCTGCTCGTCCTCGCCGAATTCGCGGTCGTTTTGCGGAATGTCGGAAGCTCGCCCGAGCCTGATCCTGGCCACCTTGCGAACGTTGGCATTCGAGGTGACGTGAAACATCAGCCGGTCGATCTTGTAATGATGCTCGCTGACCTCCTCGATAAGGAGCTCGACGCCAGTGAAGTCGGGTTCAAGCACGGTCCCAAGAAGCTTCGACAAAACGGAGAGATTGAAGGGCATTGCGGGCTGCCGGACGCTCTGCTCCAGCCCTGACCGATCGCGCCGGACCAGCCAGTCCAGGCCCCGGTCGATGGCGCCCTCCCCGCCTTCGCGAACCGCATCCTGCGGCATCGGGCCGTGAGCGACATCGAGGCCAGCCTTGTGGAAGGCGGCCAGCAGGAAGCCCGTGTCGCTATAACCCATGTAGGTCTTCGATTTGGCTGCTGCCGGAATCTCAGAGATTGCGGCTTCGGCGATGCGGTTGGAGCCGTAGCCGCCCCGAGCGAACCAGATCGCGTCGATCGACGGATCGGCCATCATCTCGCGCAATGCCGAGAGCCGCTGCTCATCGCTTCCTGCAAAATGACCGTGCTCGAGGAAGCATTGCGGGTGGATGAAGAGCTCGCAATCGCCCCTGCTCCGCACGATCGCCTCGACCTTTTCGGCGGCCTCGCGGCTCATCGGATTGCTCGGCGCGACGACCGCGATCTTCATCATGCCCCCATCCACTTTGCGCTCAATCGCGAGATAGTGCAGCTTGGACGCTCTTTGCGAGGGGGCACAAGTGAAGAAAACTGCTGCAATCGGAATCGCATTTGCCGCGCTCGTGCTGAGCTCGGCCGCCGCGCCTGCCACGGACTATGACGTCCTGATCAAGGGCGGGACCATTTACGACGGCTCCGGCGGCGCGCCTTTCGTGGGTGACGTCGCGATCAAGGGCGACAAGATCGCCTATGTTGGTCCCGCGGCTTCGGGAACTGCGGCAAAGGTCGTCGATGCGAGCGGCGAAGCGGTATCGCCCGGCTTCATCAATATGCTTAGCTGGGCCGTAGAGAGCCTGATCGAGGACGGCCGTGGGCTAAGCGACACGCGCCAGGGCGTTACTCTCGAAGTGTTCGGCGAAGGCGATTCCATGGGACCGCTGACGTCCGAGATGAAGCGGCTGGAGCTCAAGCGGCAGGGCGACATCAAATATCCGATCCGCTGGACCACGCTCGGCCAGTATCTCGGTTACATGCAACACAAGGGCATCACGCCCAACGTCGCCTCGTTCGTCGGAGCCACTACCGTGCGCGTTCACGAGCTTGGCGAAAAGGACATCGACCCCACGCCCGCGCAACTCGACCGGATGCGCAAGCTCGTTCGCGAAGCGATGAAGGAAGGCGCGCTCGGCGTCGGCTCCTCGCTGATCTACGCGCCAGCGACCTATGCCGAGACGCCCGAGCTGGTCGCAATCACGACCGAAGCGGCCAAGTGCGGCGGAATGTACATCAGCCACATGCGCTCGGAGGGGAACAAGCTGCTCGAAGCCATCGACGAGCTCATCGAGATCAGCCGCGAATCCGGAGCGCCGGCTGAAATCTACCATTTCAAACAGGCCGGTAAGACGAACTGGGCAAAGCTCGACGACGCGATCGCCCGGGTGAACGCCGCTCGCGCCGCGGGCCAGCGCATCACGGCCGACATGTACACCTATACGGCCGGAGCGACCGGTCTCGATGCCGCGATGCCGCCTTGGGTGCAGAGCGGCG
>DATMHD010000370.1:0-3213 GCA_035555075.1 Sphingomicrobium sp.
ATCGAGGTTGAGGCAACAGCATTTCGCGCGATCGCAATGACCATCGAGGGGGAAGGCCGCGAACAGCGGATCGGATTTGCGCTGGACAGCGGCGACGCGGTCATCGCCGGAAGGGAGCATCCACTGCGGCTCGTCGAAACCCAAAATGGCCCCTCCCCGCGCATCCTTGTCCGCCACGGGCTCGAGGCCGAATTGTCGAGGCCTGTCTATTACGAGATTGCGGAGCTTGCTCTTGGCGGCGAAGATGGGGCTCCCGGGATCTGGAGCAGCGGAGTCTTCTTCCCACTGGAGCCGGGCCAGTGACACTTGCAGAGCAATTGGCCCAGGAGCTTGGCCGGCCGGCGAACGAACCGCCGCTCATTGGCGACCTTCCCGAGCTCCGCGCCGGCGCGGACGTCGAGGCCGCGGTGCTGATCGCCGTCACGGACCGGCCACAGCCAGGAGTGATCCTCACCGTCCGGCGCGAGCACCTTCGTACACATGCGGGCCAGGTGGCCTTCCCTGGCGGACGGGTGGATCCGGGGGAAGAAGTCGTCGCCGCGGCGCTCCGTGAAGCGCGGGAGGAACTGCTCCTCGAGCCTTCCGCAGTTCAGCTGGCGGGAACGATCGAACCCTATCGGACCGTCACCGGCTATACAGTCACCCCCGTCCTTGGCGTAATCCCGGCCGACCTCCCGCTCCAGCCGCATGAGCATGAAGTCGCCGACTGGTTCGAGGCTCCCCTCGACTATCTCCTCGATGCACGCAATCAGCAGCTCAGAAGCGCACTATTCCAAGGGAAGACACGTCATTATTACGAGATCATCTGGAAGGATCGCAGGATCTGGGGGGCGACCGCGGCCATGATCGTCAACTTGTCGCGCAGGCTGCAGTGGCACTGACCCTCGATGCGTCCAAGTGGCGCAACAAGCGCGGAATGAAGCGGCTCCTTGCGGCACTTGGCGCCGAGGAGGGGCTGACCCGCTATGTTGGAGGTGCGGTCCGCGACGATCTCCTGGGACTTCCCGTCAGCGACATCGACCTTGCGACGCGCATTGCGCCCACCGAAGTCATCGAACGCCTCGAGCGCGCGCGAATCAAAGCTGTTCCAACCGGCATCGATCATGGCACGATCACTGCAATCAGCGATGCCCAGCCATTTGAAGTGACGACGCTGAGGCGCGACGTTTCGACGGATGGACGGCGGGCAACCGTCGCCTTCACCGACGACTGGAAGGAGGACGCGGCACGCCGCGACTTCACCATCAACGCGCTCTTTGCAGACCCCGTTACGGGCGAGCTGTTCGATTATTTCGGCGGACTTGCGGACCTTGAGCGAAGGCACGTCCGCTTCATTGGCGACCCGCTCCAGCGGATCGCCGAAGACCATTTGCGGATCCTCCGCTTCTTTCGGTTCCACGCACGCTTCGACGGGGGCGCACCCGACGGACCGGCCCTCGAGGCCTGCACCGCCCGCGCCAATGACCTCATGGCGCTTTCCAGGGAAAGGATCGCTGACGAGCTTCTGAAGCTGCTCGGCATGGCCGACCCCTCGAGCACGGTCGCGATCATGCTCGAGCGCTCCATCCTGAAGCCGGTCCTTCCAGAGATGCTGGCCGAGTTCGTCTCAAGGCTCAGAGCCTTGATCGGGGCCGAAACCGAGGCTGGGGTCGCGCCGGATCCGATCCGGCGCCTCGCTTCGCTCATCCCAAGAGAGCGAGATGTTGCCGAGGACATAGCGGTTCGCCTCCGGCTCTCGAACAAGGCCCGCAAACGACTCGCCAGCGCCGCCGATCGCTCGCTTGGCCACTCGCCCCGCGCACTTGCCTATCGGATCGGCATCGAGAGCGCAGTCGATCGCCTCCTTCTTGCAGGCCGATCATCCGAAGCGGCTGAAATCTCTGCCTGGCACAGGCCACGTCTGCCCATCGGCGGAGGAGCATTGATCGGCCGGGGGATCGAGGAAGGGCCCCTCGTTGCAAAGACGCTCCGCGCGATCGAGGACAGCTGGGTCGAGGCGGGATTTCCAACTGGCCAGGAACTGGAGGCAATCGTTCAGAAGGCGATCAAGGGAGCCAGCTGAAGAGCCGGCTTGCCTGCGGCTCGATCAGCTCCCCAATATTGCGGGGCGCACCACGACCTCGCCCGCGCTTTCCGTCCGCGAGACATGTTCAAGGGCACGCTGCGGCGCAAGGCCTTCGTACCGCGAAAAGAGATCAGCGAAATGCTCGTCCATCGTCCGGACCCGGGCGGCTCGGGCAGCAGCAGCCCGCTGCAGCTCCGGTCCCCGCTCCATGAAGCGATTGATCGAGCGCTCGAGTGAAATCTGGCTTGCGGCACGATAGATGGTTCCAGCGCCTGGAAGAAGCTGGTCGAACACGGCCCCGCGATCCGGAACAATGAGCGGAATTCCGCTTGCCCGTGCTTCCGCTGCGACCATGCAGAAAGTCTCTGCCTCGCAGCCGTGCACCAGTGCATCGGCGCTCGCGAGCAAGCGCGCAAGCTCGTCGCGATCGCTGATCGGCGGCAGGACCGCGACATTCGGGATCCGGTCGGCAAGCATCTCGAGGCTGAACCGCTTTGATCCGTCCCCAACGAGCAGCATGCCGACGCGGCGGCGGCGGGAAATCTGCGCCACGGCCCGCAGGACCATGCCCCAGCGCTTCTCCGCGGAGAACCGGCCGACGCCGATCAGCAGTGTCGCGTCGGCGTCCAGTCCAAGCGCGCAGAGCGCTTGCTCGCGAAGCACGGGCGAGCGCCGCGCCGGTGAGAAAATGCCCGCCTCGACACCCATCGGAACCGTTTCGGCGTTCTCGAGACCTCCATCGCGCAGGCGTCCCGTGAGCTGGCCGTTAGCGCAGACCACGGTGTCGAACATCCGGCCAAGGCCTCTCAAGTGCCGCCAGAAGAGGCCGAAACAGCGATCGATCTGCTTGATCGAAAGGAAGCCCCCAAACCATCGATAGGCATAAGCCGCGAGCGGGTCGGCGTGCATGACGAGCGACCGGCTCGCCGGGCCTTGCCAACGCCCAACCATGGTCGCGCTGGACCAGGGCGAGGAAGCCTCTACGTGATCGGGCTGCCAGGCATCGAGGACTGCGTGAAGGGCAGCTTCGTCGTCGAAATAGCGATACCTGCGATCGACCGGGAGCTTGGGAGCCGGGACGGTCACGAGAAGCGCTCCTGGCCCACGCCTCACCACCTCGTGACGCTCGCCAGGAGCAATCACGATCA
>DATMHD010000371.1:0-3034 GCA_035555075.1 Sphingomicrobium sp.
GAATGGGCGATCTTCGCGGCGCGCCGCGCGTCGAGGATTGAGCCGAGGACGTTCGATACGTGCGCCAATGCAACGACCCGATGTTCGTGGGTCAGCATATGTTCGACAGCATCGAGGTCGATCTTCCCGTCGGGGGTGAGCGGCGCCGCATCGACCTCGAAACCGGCAAGCTGCCAGGGAACGATATTGCTGTGGTGCTCCAGCTGCGAGAGGAGAACGCGATTGCGTCCCTCTTTGGGCAAGCTCCTGGCGACAAGATTGATGGCCTCGGTGGCGCCTCTCGTGAAGACCAGCTCGTCCGGCGCTCCTCCGATGAGCCTCGCGGCGGCGGCACGTGCGGCCTCGTAGCGTCCCGTCATTTCGGAGGAGCGCTGGTAGACGCCGCGATGGACGGTCGCATAATCGCGGGCATAGGCCTCGGTGATTGCGTCGATCACCGCCTGCGGTTTCTGGGCAGTCGCCGCGCTGTCGAGATAATGCCAGTCCCCGACCGCCGGGAACTGGTCGCGCACCTGGAGCGTGGAACTGATGCGAGCAGGCGCGTTCACGCGACCCTCCTCAAGGCCTCGCGCGCCGCGGCACAGATTGTGTCGGGGCTTGCCGCGCTGTCCCACAGGCCCATAACGAAAGCTTCGAGGAGAAGTGCGCGCGCGCTTGCCGGATCAAGCCCGCGGGTCTCCGCGTAAAACAGCTGCATCGCATCAAGCTCCCCGACCGTCGCGCCGTGTGCACATTTGACATCATCGGCGAAGATCTCGAGCTCGGGTTTGCAATTGGCAGTTGCTCCGCGGTCGAGGAGCATCGCCTTCACCGATTGCTCGGCGTCCGTCTGCTGAGCGCCCTTTGCGACTTTGACCTTGCCCAGATAGGAGCCAGTCGCTTTCGCATTGAGGACCGAGCGGACGATCTGGCGCGATCGGCCGCCAACTCCGATGTGCCTCACGGTGGTGATGATCTCGTTGGTGGAAAGTCCTGTGCCGATATTCGCACCGAAAAGCTCGAACTCCGCCTTGTCCTCGAGGCTGACCTCAAGCTCCAGACGGCCGTACAGAGGGGCATTGTTGAGCGCGAATATCCTTGCCTTCGCGCCTTGGCCAAGCGCGATGTGGACCCGGCGCAGATGCACATCCGCGGAAGCCGGGAGCCAGATTTCCTCAGCTTCCTCACCTGGCCCGACGGTAAGCGTCACGGGCTCGGAAAACTGTTCCCAAAGGGGCTCCAGGGCCTCCAGGTCCGCATAGCGCCATTCCTCCTGGCGGCGGGTCGGGAAAGGCGCCGTCATGCGGCCGCTTCCTGATAGCCCTCGCGCTCCAGCTCGCGTGCAAGCTCGGGGCCGCCGCTTCTTTCGATGCGGCCATTGCGAAGGACATGAACTTGGTCGGGCTCCACGTAATCGAGCAGTCGCTGGTAATGGGTGATCAGGAGCACGCCCTTGTCTGGCGCTCGCATGATGCGGTTGATGCCTGAACCGACCGCCTTCAGCGCGTCGATGTCGAGTCCGCTGTCAGTTTCGTCGAGAAGTGCAAACTTGGGCGCCATGATGCCCATCTGGACCATCTCGGCCCGCTTCTTCTCGCCGCCGGAGAAGCCGACGTTGACCGGCCGTTTGAGCATATCTGCGTCCATTCCAAGGAGCGCCGCCTGCTCTCGCGCCAATCTGATGAATTCGGCGGCAGACAGTTCCGCTTCGCCGCGCGCCCGGCGCTGCGAATTGAGGCTTTCCCGAAGGAACTGGAGATAGGAAATTCCAGGAATCTCGACGGGATATTGGAAGCCGAGGAACAGGCCGGCCGAAGCTCGTTCGTGCGGCTCGAGGGCAAGGAGGTCTGTTCCGTCGAAGGCGACGCTGCCGCCGGTGACCTCGTAGCCCGGGCGGCCCGAAAGTACGTAGGCGAGGGTCGACTTGCCGGAACCGTTCGGACCCATGATCGCGTGCACTTCGCCCGCGGGCACACGCAGCGAGAGGCCGTTGAGGATCGGTTTGCCGCCAATGCTTGCGTGAAGGTCCTCGATGTCCAGCATGCCCAATCCGACCCCATTCATGCGTTTATCGTCCCGGCTCATCCCACCGAGCCTTCCAAACTGATTCCGAGAAGCTTTTGCGCTTCGACCGCAAATTCCATCGGTAGCTGCTTCAAGACTTCGCGGGCGAAGCCGTTGACGATGAGCGCAACCGCCGCCTCCTGGTCGAGGCCCCGGCTCATTGCGTAGAACAATTGATCTTCGCTGATCTTCGAGGTCGTGGCTTCATGTTCGATGGTCGCGGTGGGGTTCTTGACCTCGATGTACGGGACGGTGTGCGCTCCGCAATCGCTCCCCAGAAGCAGCGAATCGCACTGGGTGAAGTTGCGCACGTTCTCGGCACGCGGAAGCACTCGAACGAGTCCGCGGTACGTATTATTCGACCGGCCCGCGCTGATCCCCTTGGAGATGATCGTCGAACGGCTGTTGGCGCCGATGTGGATCATCTTGGTTCCTGTGTCGGCCTGCTGTCGATTATTGGTCAGCGCGACCGAGTAGAATTCGCCGACGCTCGAATTGCCCTTGAGGATGCAGCTTGGATATTTCCAGGTAATCGCGCTTCCGGTCTCGACCTGGGTCCAGCTCACCTTCGAGCGATCGCCAGCGCAGAGCGCGCGCTTGGTCACGAAATTGAAGATTCCGCCGCGACCTTCCTTGTCGCCTGGATACCAGTTCTGCACTGTCGAGTACTTCACCTCGGCGTCGGCATGAGCGTAAATCTCGACAACCGCGGCGTGCAGCTGGTTCTCGTCACGCATCGGCGCCGTGCAGCCTTCGAGATAGGAGACATACGCCCCCTTGTCAGCGACGATGAGGGTGCGCTCGAACTGGCCCGTATTCTCGGCATTGATCCGGAAATAGGTCGAAAGCTCCATCGGGCAGCGCACGCCTTCCGGAACGTAGACAAAGGTGCCGTCCGAAAAGACCGCGCTGTTGAGACACGCAAAATAATTGTCGCGCGGCGGCACCACCGAACCGAGGTATTTCCTCACGAGTTCCGGGTGTTCGCGAA
>DATMHD010000372.1:0-2359 GCA_035555075.1 Sphingomicrobium sp.
CCGGCACTGGTCAACTATCCCGGGATGGGATCGCCAACGCGCTTCGAAGAACTTGCGAGCAACGTCGACATCATGCCAACCGCGCTCGAGCTTCTGGGCGTTCCGGTGCCCGAGGGGATCGACGGCCATTCATGGGTGCCACTCATCCACGGCAGGCCGGCAAAGGAACGCGAATTCGTCGCAACCTACGTCAACGGGGTCGACAATGGCACGATCTACGCGACGCGGGCCATCCAGGATCATCGGTACCTCTTGATCTATCAGCCCTGGTCCGATGGGCGGTTGCAATTTCGCGCCGATTCGATGACGGGGCTCACGTTCGAGGCAATGCAGTCAGCCGCGCAAACCGATCCAAAGATTGCCCGGCGCGTCCAGGATTATCTCTTTGGTGTGCCGGTCTCGTTCTTCGACCTGCAGTCGGATCCCGGCCAGCGCTCGAACCTTCTCCACGATGCCCGGCATCAGGAACGGATCGCGCACATGCGCCGTGCGCTGCTTGGCGAGATGCAGCGGACAAAAGATCCACAGCTCGAGAATATCCAGCTGATGATCGACGGCGGCAAGCCGGTGGTCGTCCAGCCGGCACGCAAGGGGCGGCAATACCAGATGCCGGTCGAGGTCCATGGTCCGCCGCGACCTTCGGCGTAAGCCTCCGGGAAATCCGCCTTTCCCAATGTTCCTTGTTCTGGTGGAGCGGAAACGCTCGCAACGGGAGTTGTTTGATGACTGACAAGCCGGCTCGCAAACTTCGCTCGGGCAGCTGGTTCAACGACCCCGGCAATGTCGACATGACTGCGCTCTATCTGGAACGCTATCTGAATTACGGGATCACCGTCGAGGAGCTGCGCTCGGGCCGGCCGATCATCGGTATCGCCCAGACAGGAAGCGACCTTGCGCCATGCAACCGGCACCATCTCGTCCTTGCAGACCGCGTCCGGGACGGAATTCGTGACGCCGGCGGAATCCCGCTCGAGTTTCCGGTTCATCCGATCCAGGAAACCGGGAAGCGTCCTACAGCCGGCCTTGACCGGAACCTTGCCTATCTCGGCCTGGTCGAAGTGCTGTTCGGCTATCCCCTCGACGGGGTCGTTCTTACGATCGGTTGCGACAAGACGACGCCAGCCTGCCTGATGGCTGCGGCGACGGTCAACATCCCCGCAATTGCGCTTTCGGTTGGGCCGATGCTCAATGGCTGGCACGAAGGCCAGCGGACCGGCTCGGGCACAATCGTCTGGAAGGCGCGTGAACTCCTCGCTGCAGGAGAAATCGATGCAACCGGCTTCATCCGCCTCGTTGCCTCTTCGGCGCCCTCGACCGGCTACTGCAACACGATGGGCACAGCAACGACAATGAATTCATTGTCAGAGGCTCTCGGGATGTCACTGCCGGGCGCGGCGGCCATCCCGGCGCCATACCGGGAGCGCCAGGAGGCCGCCTATGCGACCGGCAAGCGCATCGTCGAAATGGTCGGCGAGGATCTGAAGCCCTCGGATATCCTGACCCGCGATGCCTTTCTCAACGCGATCGTCGTCAATTCGGCGATCGGTGGATCAACCAATGCCCCAATTCATCTAGCCGCAATCGCCCGACACATCGGCGTCGAGCTCAGCCTTGATGATTGGCAGCGGTACGGACACGAAATTCCATTGCTCGTGAATCTCCAGCCTGCGGGCGAGTATCTGGGAGAGGATTATTACCGCGCAGGCGGCGTGCCGGCGGTCGTCTCGCAGCTTATGCAGCATGGCCGCATTCGGGAAAATGCCCTCACGGTGAACGGGCGAACCATTGGAGAAAACTGCCGGAACTCCAGAATTGTCGACGAGGACGTCATCAGGCCCTTTGATCGGCCGCTGAAGGAGCGGGCGGGCTTCATCGTGCTGCGCGGAAATCTCTTTGACACTGCCATCATGAAGACCAGCGTCATCAGCGACGAGTTTCGCTCGCGCTATCTGTCGGACCCAGGCGACCCAAATGCCTTCGAGGGGCCGGCCGTCGTGTTCGACGGACCCGAGGACTATCACTCGAGGATCGATGATCCATCGCTCAACATCACTCCTGAAACCCTTCTGTTCATGCGCGGCGCCGGACCGATAGGCTACCCCGGCGCTGCCGAGGTCGTGAACATGCGTGCACCTTCCTACCTGATTACGGAGGGCGTTCACGCGCTGCCGTGCATTGGTGATGGGCGTCAGTCGGGTACGAGTGGCTCACCCTCGATCCTCAACGCCTCGCCCGAAGCCGCCGCTGATGGCGGCCTTGCACTGCTCAAGACGGGCGATCGGGTGCGTGTCGATCTCGACAAGGGCACGTGCAATGTTCTTATCAGCCAACAGGAGCTTGAGCGGCGCCGCCAGCTCCT
>DATMHD010000373.1:0-2308 GCA_035555075.1 Sphingomicrobium sp.
CACGAACTGGTCGAGCTGTTGCTTGGTCGGGAGTTCGCCATGGAGCAGGAGGTAGGCCACCTCCATGAAGCTCGATTTCTCCGCCAGCTGATCGATCGGATAGCCGCGATGAAGGAGGATACCCTTCTCGCCGTCGATGTAGGTGATCGCGCTCTCGCAGCTCGCTGTCGAGGTAAAGCCCGGATCGTAGGTGAACATCCCCGTCTGACCATAGAGCTTCCGGATGTCCACGACTTCTGGACCGACGGTGCCGTCGAGAATGGGATAGTTGTAGTTGGACCCATCCAGTCCGAGGGTCACGCTTTTGTCGGTCATTCGTTCGGCTCCACCATCTGATCGGCGATCCGGGCTAGGCTTTCGTGCCGCCCCAGCAACGCAAGAACATCAAAAATTCCCGGAGAGGTCGTGCGCCCTGTGAGGGCGACGCGAAGCGGCTGGGCAAGTTTGCCGAGCTTCGCGCCACTAGCCTCCGCGACCTCGCGGATGGCCGCCTCTAACGACGCGCCGTCCCACTTCGCAAGTGCAACAAGCGCATCATGCGCCGACGTGAGGAGAGCGCGGGCATCAGTCGTGAGGAGCCGGGCAGCATCTTCCTCAAGCTCGATCGGCCTGCTCGCGAACAGGAAACGGGCGCCGTCGGCAAGATCATTCAATGTATGCGCCCTGGCTTTGAGCTCGGGGATAGCTTTCGACAGCAATTCCCGTTGGCTTGCCGAGAGACCGAGCTTTGGCGCCACAAGCTCGACAAGCCTCTGTTCGTCAGCCTCGCGTATGTAGTGCCCGTTCAGGTTCTCGAGCTTCTTGAAATCGAACCTCGAGGGCGATTTGCCGACCTGCGGCAGGTCGAACCACTCGACTGCCTGCGCGCGGCTGATGATTTCGTCGTCGCCATGGCCCCAACCGAGCCGCAAAAGGTAGTTGTTGAGCGCTTCGGGAAGGAGGCCGAGTTCATCGCGATAGGCGTCCACCCCCATTGCACCGTGCCGTTTGCTGAGCTTTGCGCCGTCCGGCCCGTGGATGAGTGGCACATGCGCATAAACGGGTTCCGGCCAGCCCATTGCCCGGATGATCGCGAGTTGGCGGAAGGCGTTGTTGAGATGGTCGTCGCCGCGGATCACGTGCGTGACGCCCATGTCGTGATCGTCGACCACCACCGCGAGCATGTAAGTCGGAGTGCCGTCCGAGCGAAGCAGGATGAAATCGTCAATTTCGGCATTCTGGACGGTGACGCGGCCCTGGACCTCGTCGTCGATGACCGTTTCACCGTCTCGCGGCGCCTTGAGGCGGATGACGTACGGCCGGTCGATCTGCTCATCCTCGATGTCGCGCCAGGGGCTGCTGATCCGGAACGGCTTGCGTTCGGCCTTGGCTTTCTCGCGCTGCTCGGCGAGTTCCTCCTGCGTCATGTAGCAGCGGTACGCGGCGCCGCGCTCGAGCATGAGATGGGCGATTTCAGCGTGACGGGCCCAGAATTGCGACTGGTAATATTCGTGGCCGTCCCAATCGAGGCCTAGCCAGCGCATGCCATCGATGATCGCGTCGATGGCGTCCTTGGTTGAACGCACCCGGTCCGTATCCTCGATCCTCAAGAGGAACTTGCCGCCCATGTGCCTGGCGTAGAGGAGGTTGAACAATGCGGTCCGCGCTCCGCCGATGTGCAGATAGCCGGTAGGCGAGGGCGCAAAACGCGTAACGACGGGCCGTGAGGTATCACTTGCGCTCAAGGGCGCTTTCCTTCTCTCATGCTGCAATGCAGTGGACGAGCGCCCCTAACATAGGGGAACCGCCTCTTCCAATGCGCTGATTGCAGCTACTGGAGCGCTATTCCCGGGAGGCCCGGAAGGTTCCGGAAAAGGTCGAGCAAAGGAATGGAGGGCACGGCTTGCCGGCTAGTCTCAATATCGGCGGATCAGTCCTGCGAGCCGGCCCTGAATCTTCACCCGGCTTTCGTCATAGCGCTGCGGTTCGTAGCGGCTGTTGGCAGGATCCAGGCGGATCATGCGACCCTCACGTCGGAACGTCTTCAACGTCGCTTCCTCATTGTCGATCAGCGCAACGACGATCTCGCCGTCGCGGGCGGTATCCACCTTGCGGATGAGCGCAAAATCGCCGTCGAGAATGCCTTCCTCAACCATCGAATCGCCAGAAACCTCGAGAGCGTAATGCTCGCCGGATCCAAGGAGCGCCGCGGGTACCGCGAACGAATCTGTCCCCTGGAGCGCTTCGATTGGGGTGCCCGCCGCGATCCGGCCGTGAAGGGGGATCTCCAGCGTATCGTTTGCCGGTGCTGCGGTGACTGGCCGGATTG
>DATMHD010000374.1:0-4715 GCA_035555075.1 Sphingomicrobium sp.
TGCTTGCTCGAAGAGTCGCGCCAATCGATCGAGAGGGACAACGTCGACCGTCACATTCGTCATTGCGACCAGGCCTTCCGCAGCCAGGGTCAGGGGTATGTTCGGTAGGCCCGCAAAATCACCCGGAAGGTAAAGCTTCTCGAGCTGCTTGCGGCCGAAATTGACCTCGATCGTGCCGCCGACCCAACCTTCGATGACGAAATAGACTTCCTTCACCGGTGTCGCCTGGCGGCAGATCGACTGATTGCGCCGATACTCGCGGCGACCGTGTTTGGCCTGTTCGAGCGCTGCCTGACGAACTCTGACAATCGACGCAACCACATGCTGTCCACGCCAGAAATCTTCCATTTGAGAGTGGGAGGAGCGCCCGCCCGTGCCCGGGCGAGCCTAGCTGTCGAGACGCAACCAAAATACTAACCTGTGGTAGTATTTGTATCTAATTGCGGACGATATGAAAGCGATTGCCGATCGGAGAGGAGGCAAATTGCTGCTCCTTGTTGCTATTGGTGGTGTCGCTCGATGAGCAAGCCGAGCCTTCCCGCCTGTTCGGTGAAGGGTTGCTCCCGGGCCGCGGATCTCATCATTGCCGGCTCGATCCTTTGCGCAACCCATGCCTCGCGCGTCCTTGCGAGCCGCCTTGCATCACCCGCGGGGGTCAGCCGATGACAAGCGGCTACATGCGAGCCCTGGACGTGCAGCAAGACCCGGCGACGGCGCAGCGAGAAGCGCTTCTAGAAGCCGTGCACATCCTCGGGGTCGCAACAAGCTTCGTCGACAGGGCGCTTAGCAATGAGGGCGGGCCCGCGCTCTCGAGCGAAGACACCCACTGCCTCATGCGCGTGAAAGCCGAGATCGAGCATGCGATGGCGCTCGCAAGAGCACAGCTGAGATAGGGCCCCTAACCTCCTCGAGAGGCTCGCCTCTCGGGCGGAATTGCTAGCTCACGTCCCCGCGCAACTCCGCGGCAATGATATCCCGATGCCTCCTATGTTCCTTGAGAGTCGACTGGAACGTTGCAAGCAGCTGCTCCGCATCTCCGGTTGGAAGGCCCTCAAGCCTAAGCCTCGTAATGAGTTCTTCCTGCTGGACAACGTGCTGCTCGCCAAGGGAGACGTGGCGCTTGGCCATTCGAAGATCTTCGGGGGTGCGGGTGGGCGGCACGGTTCATGCTCCTGCCTGATAGCGGGAGCACAAACTCTCGTCTCTCAGCCGCCAGCGTGCCGGGTGAAGCTGGCGATGGAGCAACAACAGACGCAGCTCCGAGCTGTTCCGAGATGTCGTTGCCGAGGCATTTTTTCGCGCGACCGAATGGCTCGGTGGGGCGGCCCGTGATGACAGGAAGGCAGCTGCTGCCTCCTCATGAACCTTCTGCGTGGTGGCGGGTGGTTCCCGCCACCACGCAGGGGATTGGAGCCCCGATTCTATTTTGTCGGGGTTGTCGTGGCCGCAGGCTTCATGCTCTTCTTTGCCGCCATCCTGTGGTGTTTGTGCTTCTTGGACTTGGCCTTGTGATGATGCCGTGCAGCAGCCTTGTGCTCCTTGGCTTCGGTGGCTTTCGATTCGCCTTCGGCCTTTGCCTCTTTCGCAACGCTCGACTTTGAGCTCTTCATTGTCGGCGCCGGCTTGGTCGAGGCCGCAGTGTTGTTTGTTTGCGCCAGAGCGGGCGTCGCAACCACCGCAAGCGCAGTCAGGGATGAAATCAGAATTTTCATGCTTTCCTCCTCGTCCCCACCCCGAGGAGTCGTTCAATATGCTGCTTGCGGTCTCCGATGAGTGGAAAGAGGGTTAAATGCCGTTCATCCTCCGGCAAGGTTGCGGGTAGACGCGCCCTCTCGCGTGGTGGACATAAGGGAACCGTAGGCAACCAAGACCCGTTATCCGCGCCGTTGACGCGCGGGAGGTGCAATTGCGTTGGCGCCGCATTGCTTTGGGGTTGCTGCTGCCGTTCAGCACAGCTGCATCTGCAGGTCCGGGCCACCGGCTACCGGTGAGGCCGCTGGTAGCAGATGCGAATACAACGTCCTCGTTCAGCAATGTCCCTATTCCTGCGGACCAGGTCGCTGCAGCATTTGGAGTAGTCACGAGCACGTTCCGCACGGTCGCCCACAACCGCGAGGTCGGAGGAGTGCCAAACAGCTATCATCTGCTCGGCCGAGCGGTCGATGTTGTGCGTAGGGCCGGCATCACGCACGGTGAGATCGCCGCGGCGCTTCGATCCGCCGGATATGTACTGATAGAGTCCCTGGACGAAGGCACGCACAGCCACTTTGCGTTTGCGTCCCCAGCGACCCCGCAAGTCTCTGGAGCGCGGGTCCAGAAGCTTGCCGGGCCACATCTTCTCGTCGATGAACATGGGGCGCTTCTGTCGGATCTTGGCCCGCCATCGAGGCTGCGCGACGCACTTGGCGCGCCGTTGCGTGTTCACATCCGGGCAAAGCCGTAGGTTTGCGGGATCTCGGCTGCCCCCAGGACCGGCATTCATCTGAAAGCTGGAAATGGAGCGCCGCCGGAGGAAGGGGCCTTCGGCCCGGCGGGCCCCATTCCCGCTCCTTACTGACTCGCGGTCGATCTTCCCCGGATCCCAATCGGAGTTGAAGCGGAACCGATCAGCAAAGGTGCCGGGGTCGAGCTTCCTTGGGAGGGATACGTCCACAGGTCTGCACGGCTCGCTCCGGCGCGAAACAATCGAAAGGGAATTGCGAACCGCATCCGCGGTCTGGAGGCGAATTGTGCCACAAGGGTCTCCCGAACGATTGCCGGCGGGAGCTTAGTCAGCGGAGAGAGCGGGCGGCTTTCGAGAAGTTAAGATAGGGATCGCGCGCGTAAGTGCGGCGCCACCAACCTTAGTTTTTCGATAGCGAGATGAACACGGGCGAACGAACATCTATTGGGTGAGGCTGGCATGCGCATGGGCCCAGAAGACTTGCGCGTACCGTCACAAAGGATCGAAGGAGTTTCCGTCCTTGCGGACGAAGTCGCGAATGACAGGCAAGATGCGAAAGACTGTGCAGTGAGTGCCGCCGTGAGCAGTTCGGGTCCGTCGGGGGGCAGGGACAGTCCCCGCGCGGCGCAGAGCGCGCAGCATCACCGGCGCCAGACACTCCATCTTAGCAGTCTTGCACATGTCGAGGATACCACTGCCCCCGCATCGCTTCCGGCGCCCTGCGGATATGAGACGGGTTATCAGATCGGCCTCACCTATCTTGGCCTTTTCTCCTATAATGTCGGGCGTCGGAGCTGGATGGTCGACGCCAGCCGCACGTTGTTCATGTCACCGGGCTGGGAGTTCACCGACGAGCACCCGGTCGATGGCGTTGGTCACTCCTCGGTGCTGGTCAACCCGTCACGAGCGCTCCTCGATGAGCTGTGTGGCGGACTTGGTCCCAATCGCAATCCGGCGTTCCGGGACACATCGCGGCCCTCGACATCACGGCTGCGCCTTTTGACACATCATCTGCTTCGGCTTCCCGACGGTAGCGATGATCCCCTCCACAAGGACGAATGGGTCGTCCACGTACTAAGAGAAGCGATCGGCGCTGCGCCCGCCCCACGGGCAAGGCCCTCGAGGGTGGTGGACCTCGCCAAGGAGTTTCTCCACGCGCACGCGGGCGACCGGATCACGCTCGAGCGGATTGCATCCGCAGTCGGTGTGTCACCCGTCTATTTGACTCAGGAATTCAAGCGAGCCGAAGGAACGCCGCTCTATCAGTTCCAACTGAAGCAACGGCTTTCCCAGGCGTTGCACGAACTGCCGCACTGCGACGACATCACCGGTCTCGCCCTGGACCTCGGCTTCTCGAGCCACAGCCATTTCACTGCGGCGTTCGGCGGCGCGTTCGGCATGACACCCTCGAGGTTTCGAGCGACGGTTGGATCGAAGCGATTTCAACCACAGGGCTTCGCGGCGACGCACGAGCGCCGGCGCTGGGCCGCCTGACTGGGCGGGCGCGCAAGAAAACTTCCCTCCGGATGAGTGTGACACCAGGGCCACGATCGGGGGCCAATCGACGTTCCGGGCGTCGGCGCGCCTGAGCTTCTTAAGATCCTGATATCGGCCGCACCGAGCCTTTTTCCAAATCCCCCGACCATTTCCAATTTCCGATCTCGGGGGAACCAATGAAGAATCTTCGATCGCACATCCTCGCGACGACCTTGCTTTCAAGTGGACTGCTGCTCGGTGGTCCAGCCTCTGCCCAGCAGACGAAAGGTCGCGAGGAAACGTCGACCCCGCCGACCGACGTTGCGGTGGTCGGCCCGACTGCACCCAAGGACGCGGCTCCAAGGGACGGCGACATCATCATCACCGGCTCTCGAATCCCGCAGCCGAACCTTCAGTCAGTAGCGCCGATCACTGTCGTTTCCGCCCAGGATATCAAGCTCCAGGGCACGACCAAGGTGGAGGATCTGCTCAATTCTCTGCCTTCTGTATCGGGGTCCCAGTCGTCGGGCATTTCCAATGCGGCGAGCGGAACAGCGACAGTCGATCTTCGGGGCCTCGGCGTCAATCGGACGCTGGTCCTGGTGAACGGACGACGGCTCGTTCCAGGGGATCCCTCGACCGGCTCTGCAGCCGACATCAACATTGTCCCGTCATCGGTCGTCAAGCGGATCGACGTCCTGACCGGCGGCGCATCCTCGACCTACGGCGCGGATGCAGTCGCTGGTGTCGTCAACTTCATCCTCGATTCCAGTTTCACCGGCGTTCGCTTCGATGG
>DATMHD010000375.1:0-3914 GCA_035555075.1 Sphingomicrobium sp.
ATAGTGCTGATTTGTCTCGGAAAAAAGCAGCGGCGTGAATCGGGCGGCGTCAGGAGGGTTCCGGCTCTTTCTACGCGGCGATATCGAGCACGCTTTGGATGCGTCGAGCGACCTCGGCAATCCGGAACGGTTTGCGCAGGACGATCTCGTCGGACAATTCCTCGCCGAACATCTGGACGTCGGCGTAGCCGCTCGAAAACAGCACCGGCAGGCTGCTGTCGATCATCCGCGCCTGGCTGGCGAGCTGGACTCCGTTGATTCCCGGCATCGCCACATCGGTGATGAGCAAGTCGAACCGGCCGGCGCGAAGCTTGGATAGCGCCGTCTCCGCTTCCGACACGGCTTCCACTTCATAGCCGAGCTCGCTGACGGTGCTTGCAGTGACCGTCCGAACATCGTCATCGTCGTCGACGACCAGGATCTTCGCCCGGCGCCCGTCCGGACGCTCGTGCTTGGGACGTTCGTCCTCGCCGAGCTCCTCGCGAGTTCGCGGCAGGTAGATGGCGACGTCAGTCCCCTCACCGGGCTTGCTCTCGATCCGCGCAGCGCCGCCCGATTGCTTGGCGAAACCATATAGCTGCGCGAGGCCGAGGCCTGTCCCTTTTCCGTGCGACTTGGTGGTGAAGAAAGGCTCGAACGCATGTGCGAGCACTTCCGCCGGCATGCCGGGGCCGTCGTCGTGCACGCTGATGCAGACATACTCCCCCGGCTCCAGCTCCGAGGCGAGGGAGTCGGGGGTTTCCGGCACGTTGCGCGTGCGGATTACGATCCGCCCGCCCTTTTGCATGGCGTCGCGCGAATTGATCGCGAGGTTGAGGATCATCATCTCGAGCTGAGTCGAGTCCGCGAGCGCATGCCAAAGATCGTGCTCCAGGTCGGTGTCGATCTGTATCTGCGGGCCGATCGTCCGCGCCATCATCTCGCGCATACCCGACACGATCTTGTTGATGTCGATCGCCATCGGCGAAAGACGCTGCCGGCGGGAGAAGGTGAGGAGCTGGGCCGTCAGCGTGGCTCCTCGTTCGGCCGCCTTCAAGGCGTTGCTGATGAGGCGGTGTATCGCTTCGTCACCGCAGCGGCGGAGCGCGAGATCGAGCGAGCCGACGACGACCGTCAGAAGGTTATTGAAGTCGTGGGCGATGCCTCCGGTCAGCTGGCCAACGGCCTCCATCTTCTGCGCCTGAATCAGGCGAGATTCGGCTCGCTCTCGCTCGGCGATCTCGGCGGTCAGGCGGTCGTTGGCGGATGCCAGGTCGCGGGTTCGCTCGGCGACCTTCTGCTCGAGTGTGTCGGCAAGCTCGCGAAGCTGCTTTTCAGCCTGCTCCCGCTCACTCAAATATTCCGCCGCAAGCCGCTGCCGCTGCCGGGCCCGCACGGCGGCGCGGGCGGCGCTGATCAGCGATGCAGGGTGAAGCGGCCGCTCAAGGACGGTCGAGTTCACCATTGTTTCGACCGCCTTCGAGCCTTCGCGAGTGCCGCCGCGGCGAACGAGGAGCACGAATGGAAAGTCCGACCACGGTGGTTGCCGAGCAATCGCGTCTGCGAGACGCCTCTCGTCGAGGCGGCGGAGCGCGTCGTCGGTAACGACGGCTCCGGCGGCGAGTCCGCTGGTCAGCGCTTCGAGCAGCAGCTCGCCATTATTGTCGACGACCGCGTCGATGCCCGCGCTTGCCAGCAAATGGCTCACGACCTCGGCATCACGGCCGGCCGGTGCGACAATAAGAAAGCGTTCCACGAAGCCCTGCCAGCTCTATCCCGCGCGGGACTCGCTCATGAGCTTGGCGTCACCTTCGTAAACAGGCGTTCCCGTGAGCACGCCGCGGAAGCCGTCGAGCTGAGGGCCAACGTTCACACCGCCTTTGTCGATGCTGAATTCGCGGATGGAGCCTTCGTGGCGTCCGGTGCGCTTCTTGATAACGGAAATCGCCCGCTTGATCTCCCCGTGCGCCTCGAAATAGCGCAACAAGAGAACCGCATCCGAAAGGTATGTGAGGTCGACCGGGTTCTGCATCTGCCCGATCATCCCGGCCTGCGTCAGGATCAGGAATGTGAGGATGTTCTGCTGGTTCAGATAGGTGAGGATTTCGTGCATTTGGAGGAGCAGGAAATTCTCCTCTGGCATCGCCTGCTGGTAACCGGACAAGCTGTCGATCACGACAACCGACGCGCCGACATCCTCGACGTGATGGCGGATGATGCCGGTCAGCTCGCCAGGTGAAAGCTCGGCAGGGTCGACCTGTCTATAGGTGAACTGGCCGTTCTCCTCGAATGGTTCGGTATCCATGCCGAGCCCGCGGGCGCGGTGGGCGAAAATTGCGCTGGTTTCGTCGAAGCTGACGACCAGCGCCTTCTCGCCTCGCTTGAGGGCTTGGTAGACGTAGCGAAGGCCGAGCGTCGACTTGCCGGTGCCCGAGGGACCGATGATGAGCGTCGACGTGCCATAGTCGAGCCCGCCCCCGACCAGCTCGTCGAGCGATTGCACACCGCTTCGGCCTTCCTTCCACTCCTTGCCAAGGTCAGGATGGTCGCTTGCCACCAGCCTCGGGAAGACCTGGAGGCCACCCTTGCGGATGATGAAGTCGTGATAGCCGCCGTGGAACTGCCGCCCGCGCATCTTGTGGACTCGGAGCCGCCGGCGCTCGGCGCCATAGGTCATCGCGATCTGCTCCAGCCGGACGACGCCATGCGCCAGGCTGTGGAGGCTGAGGTCGTCGACCGTTTCGGTAAGGTCGTCGAGGAAGAGGACGGTGCATCCGCGCTGCGCGAAGAAGTGCTTGAGCGCCAAGACCTGGCGGCGGAAGCGTAGCGCCCCCTGGGCGAGCAGCCGGATCTCGGACAGGCTGTCGAAGACGACCCGGCTTGGGCCGACGCTATCGACGCAATCCTTGACCATCTGGACCGTCTCGCCGAGCTCCAGGTCGGAGGCGTAGACGATCGACTGCTCGCGTTCGGAATCGAGGCTGAGCTCCGGCGGGACCAGCTCGAAAATCTCGATCCCGCTGAGATCCCAGCCATGGGTCCCGGCAACGTGCAGAAGCTCTTCCTTGCTCTCCGACAAGGTGATGTACAGGCATGGTTCCCCCTTGCTCACGCCGTCGAGGAGGAATTGCATTCCTAGCGTGGTCTTGCCTGCGCCCGGAGCCCCTTCCAGCAAGTGGATCCGTTTGGCTGCGAAGCCGCCCGAAAGGATGTAATCCAGCGCTTCCGAGCCTGACGAAACCGGCCCGTCAGCGTTCTGGAGCTCCTTGTCCTGGCTCATCTCGTCCCTTCCCTGCAGCCCGGAAGGGTGCAGCTCTGTTGGTCATTGCGACACGAATTGCAGTGTCGGCCGGCGGGCTCCGCGGGCCGTTTTCCTGATCGTCGAATTTTGCCCGGAAAAACGGCCGCTATGGTCGTTTAGTTCCGCGAGCGGCACGATCCGGGACGGGCTCGGCGCGAGGGTGACAAAGGGCGCGCGGACGAAGGTGACAGTGTGGGAGACACTGTGACCTTCGGGCGGGGCCGAAACGCAGCGAACGCAGCGAGCCTACGCGTGCGCACGTAACGCGCGCGCGCGCGAGGGGCGGTTCGAAGGGAGAGGTGGGCGGAGGGAAGGGGAGCGTCCTGCATGAGGACGAACCAGCTATCTCAAATCAGGGGCTGTAGGAAAGCATAAGCCGCCAAAGCTAAGCCGTCTTAGCTGAGAGACGGCGCATGCCGGCCGGCGTGCGAGCGAGCGGCTTAAGCCGCGCTGCGAGACACGACCGACGTCACGGGATTTACTCCCGTGGCGACCCTTACGCTAAAGCGATGACATGACGACTACTTGCATTTCGAACGTTTGAATGTTCTTCTTCACCCGCTCGGTCATTCGGTTGTTCCGTTGGGGGGACAATGACGGGCGTACGCATCCCTAAAAGGGTACAGGACCGGCT
>DATMHD010000376.1:0-3071 GCA_035555075.1 Sphingomicrobium sp.
GAGGAGATCGAGAAGGCGGTCCGCAACGTCGTGAAGCGCATCGGCTACGAGCAGGAGGGATTCCACTGGGACCGCTTCGACTTTGCCAACCATCTCCACCCGCAGTCGGCACATATTGCGCAGGGCGTCGACGCCGCCGAGAACAAGGACGAGGGCGCGGGCGACCAGGGCATCATGTTCGGCTTTGCCTGCGACGAGACCCCGGATCTCATGCCCGCGACGCTCGACTACAGCCACAAGATCCTGATGGAGATGGCCAAGGATCGCCACTCCGGCGCGGCTCCCTTCCTCGAGCCTGACGCAAAGAGCCAGGTCACCCTTCGTTTCGAGGACGGCAAGCCCGCGAAGGCGACCGCGATCGTCGTCTCGACCCAGCACAAGCCTGGCTACGACAAGGGCGAGAAGCAGGCGGAGCTTCATGCCTATGTGAAGAACGTCGTTGCCCGGGTCATGCCGCAGCAGCTCCTTGGCAATGAAACGGTCTACCACATCAATCCCACCGGAAGCTTCGAGATCGGTGGGCCCGACGGCGACGCGGGGGTCACCGGTCGCAAGATCATCGTGGATACTTACGGTGGTGCGGCTCCCCACGGCGGCGGCGCCTTCTCCGGCAAGGACCCGACCAAGGTGGACCGCTCGGCCGCCTATGCTGCCCGCTATCTCGCCAAGAACATCGTTGCTGCAGGACTTGCCAAGCGCTGCACCATCCAGCTCGCTTACGCGATCGGCGTCTCGGAGCCCCTGTCGCTCTATGTCGACACGCACGGAACCGGCACCGTCGGCGACGATGTGATCGAAGCTGCGATCGGCCGCATCGACAAGCTCGGCAGGCTCACTCCGCGGGGTATCCGCACGCAGCTTGGCCTCAATAAGCCGATCTACCAGGCGACTGCAGCCTACGGGCACTTCGGCCGCAACGCCGAGGGCGAACTCTTCCCGTGGGAGCGCCTGGACCTCGTCGAGGACCTGCAGACCGCGCTCGCGGCCTGAACCTTGCCATACCCCTCTGACAGGCTCGGCCGGTCAGGGAGGAGCGACGTATCCGGTTGCGGCTTTGCGCTCGCTTCTAGGCTTCGTCCTCGACGCCGATCCCGTGCCTGTACACGAGGTCGCCGCCCTTCCATCCGCTGTAGAGCAGGATGAGGACGACGATGGCGGAGAGGATGATCCCGACGCGCGCGATCGGCGCATTGCTGTGAAGCCGAACGATCAGATTCACGACCTGAAGAACAACGGCCGTGACGTTCGCGATCATATGCTTGATCGCATCGGCGCTCTGGATGCGCTTGTCCCCGACAAAATCGGTGAGGCCGGCAACGGCTGCAAGCGCCGCCATGGCAAGGCCGATCGCAAGCAGGTAGCGCGAGGCGGTCGCCCAGCCCGGATCATGGTTGCTGAGGAACACGATGTCGGTGACCAGAACGCCGATGAAGCATACGATCGGGAACGGGATCAGCATCGGATGGATGGGGTGCGAGCCGATCTTCGCAGTGCTGTGCGGATGGCTGTGCGGCCCTTCATGCATGGTGGCCATGGAATATTCTCCTCCTAGCCACCGGTTTCGACGTCCGGACCATGCTCAAGGTTCCTTGAAGCGCAGGGTCTCGAGCGATTAGGCGCGTATCGATCATGACTGCATTCAAGTCCGGCGACCCACTGACGCTCAATCGGCTCTACGGGCGATCAAGCGGCCACAAGCTTCGGAAGGGGCAGCAGGAGCTCGTCGAGCAACTGCTGCCCGCCATCGAGGTGCCCCGGGAGGGAGAGGTCACTTCCGAAAGCCTGTTCGGTGAGCGGCGCCCGCTGCATTTCGAGATCGGCTTTGGATCGGGCGAACATCTCTCGAGCCGCGCGGACATGCTCCCGGACCACGGCTTCATTGGTGCCGAGCCGTTCCTGAACGGCGTTGCAAGCGCGCTCGCGCGAATTCGCGATGCGCGCCTTGCCAATGTCCGCCTGTGGCGCGGCGACGCGCTCCAGGTGCTCCCCCGACTCCCCGACGAAAGCATCAGCTTTCTCTATCTCCTCCACCCCGATCCTTGGCCCAAGGCCCGGCATGCAAAGCGACGGATGATCAATGACGGGCCCCTTGAGCTGTTCGCAGCAAAGCTGAGGCCTGGGGGCGAGTTTCGCCTCGCGACCGATGATCCGACCTATCTCAACTGGGCGCTGATGCTGATGCAGCGCCACGAGGACAGGTTCGAGTGGCTCGCCGAACGGCCAGGCGATTTCCTCGAGCCGTCCGGCGGCTGGATCGAGACCCGCTACGGCGCCAAGTCGCGGCGGGAGGGCCGCCGTCCTTATTATCTGCGCTACCGACGCGTCTGAGCTGCAGGAGTCAGCCGAAGGAGACGCGCCCCGTCCTCATCCTCGAGGAGATAGATTGCGCCGTCGGGCCCCTCGCCCACCCAGCGGATCCGATGCCCCATGTCCCACTGATCCGCTTTCTCGGCCCGATCCCCGGTGAACGTGACGCGGATGAGCGCCTCGCCCGACAGAGCCCCAATGAAACCGCTGCCCTTCCAGCCGGGAAAGAGCTTCCCATCGTAAATCATCAGGCTCGTCGGAGAGATTGACGGCGCCCAGTAGAGCTTTGGGGCGACCATGTCGGATCGGCTCGATTGCGGCGGGATGGGGACGCCGTCGTAATTCTTCCCTTCCGAAACCAGGGGCCAGCCATAATTCCTCCCTGGAAGGATGAGGTTGAGCTCATCACCGCCCCTGGGTCCCATCTCGGTCTCCCACAAGCGGCCCGCGCCATCAAAGGCAAGGCCGTAGGGATTGCGATGACCTTTGCTCCAGGTCTCCGAGGGCGTCAGATTGGTTCCGGGCCAATTGACTGGCCGGCCCTCGATCCTTGCTGCAACCTGCGTGTCACGCGGGGGGTCGGTGACGGTCACCGTTGTAGCACCCGTACGCCCAGCCATCGGATTTCCAGGGGCGGGCTTTCCCTCAAGAGTGAGGTGCAGGATCTTTCCAAGCGGCTGGCTGGGATCCTGGGCAGGAGTGAAGCGCTGCCGCTCGCCGCTGCTCAGAAACAGCGAACGTCCATCAGGCGCAAAGGCGATGAT
>DATMHD010000377.1:0-3856 GCA_035555075.1 Sphingomicrobium sp.
TGGCGGATCATAGAAACGATGGGCACCCGCATCACCAAGCTCTCTCAGCACCAAGGATTTTCGGCCTCGCTTGGAGGCTCGATCATGCTGTTCGCGGGTTCCTATCTTGGGATACCGGTCTCGACGACGCACACGATCGCAGGATGTGTGATCGGCGCAGGAACGGCCCGCCGTGCTTCCGCGGTGCGCTGGGGGCTTGCCGGCGACGTCGCGATCGCCTGGGTGATCACCATCCCCGCATCGGCAACCGTCGCGGCGCTGTTCTACTGGCTTATCAGCGGTCTTTTCGTGCGCGTGCTTGTCGCAGTCGCGATCATCGGCTTCGTCGCCTATTCGGCCCGCGCGTGGCGCATCCAGTCCTAGGGTCGGGAGCCCGGAGGTCTCAGGCCTCCGCGAAGAGGGTCTTTGCGGCAATCAGGGTTCGAAGTTCGCCGCTTGCATAGGGCTTGCGCAGCACCCGCGCGCCCGAAGGAACCTGAGCCAGCTCCTGTCCCGTTGACGTGAGCACAAGCTGGACGTCCGGCCGCTCGCGCGACAAGCGGCGGCAGAGCTCGATCCCGTCGATCGGCCCGTGAAGCTGCGCGTCGGTCACCACGACCTCGATCTCGGGATGGTCCTGAAGGACCTGCGCAGCGTCGTGGGCGTCATAGGCGTGGAAAGTGACGAAGCCTGATTCGCGCAGGATGTCCGATGCGACCAGACCAACGAAGGGCTGGTCTTCGACGATGAGTGCAGCAGGCCGACTCGATGTCATGTACGTGCTAACCTATGTTGGCCTGCGGGTAAGTCGCTTGGCCGGCTGGCAGAGTCAACTGCCGTGGCGCCGCACGGCTAGTGTCCCTTCCCCTTGCTTGTCTTGCTCTTGGCGCCGGCCTGTTCGCTCAGCGCGTCGAGTGTCCGGCGCCCGATGTCGAGCGCCATGTCCCACATGGCGCTCCCCTGCTTTGCGCCGCTCTTCGCAAGGGTCTGGAGCTCGTCACCCGCCTCGTTCGCGAGCTTCCTCGCCTTGTCCGAATCCTTGAGCGCAGCGGCCATCGAGACGAGCGCGGCAGCAACGATGTCAGCAACGATTGGGTTCTGGCTCAATGCACGAAGGCTCGCTCCTGCCTTGCCGTCGGAGCGTCCCCCGCCCTTCTTCTTCCCGCCGCCATTGTCCTTGTTCTTTTTCTTCTTGTCCTTGGCCACCTGGACCCCCTCGAACGTTGCGGTCGGCGTTCAATATCATTTTTCGTCACATCTTTGTAATGAGGCTCTGTTTCAGTTGTGCGACATGCTGTGGGCAAGATTGACCGCATTCCTACTGCCGCAACGGCAAAGCTGATGGACAAGATCAGCGATGTCGTCGTGCCTGCGCCGATTGCGGAGCCGCAAGCGGCCGAACCGCATTATTTCAACCGGGAACTGAGCTGGCTGGCGTTCAACCGGCGAGTCCTCGAGGAGGCCTGCAACCCGCGCCATCCGCTGCTCGAGCGCGTCCGTTTCCTGTCCATCTCGGCGAACAACCTCGACGAGTTCTTCATGGTGCGGGTGGCCGGCCTCAAGGCCCACCAGGCCCTTGGTGTCGAGGAAATCTCGCCCGAGGGGATGACGGTGGCGCAGCAGCTCGCCGCGATCATCGCGGAAGCGGACAGGCTGGTGACAAGCCAGCATGAAGTCTGGGCCGAGCTCCAGTCGCAGCTCGATGGTGCAGCGATGCATGTGGTCGGCGAAGAGCCCCTGGAACCCGAGGCCGAGAGCTGGCTCGACCAGCATTTCCGCGAGCAGATATTTCCCATCCTCACTCCCCAGGCGATCGATCCCGCGCACCCTTTTCCGTTCATCCCCAACAAGGGGCTGAGCCTCATCTTCGAGCTGAAAAAAGGACGCGCGAGCGTTCGCGAACTCGTCATGGCGCCGGCGGCGCTTCCACGGTTCATCCGCCTTCCGGGCGAGAAGGGCAGGTATATCGCGCTCGAAACCCTGGTCCGGCGCAAGACCGCCTATCTCTTCCCGAAATATGACGTCCTTCGCGGGGGCGCGTTCCGGATCATCCGCGACAGCGACATCGAGGTCGAGGAGGAAGCCGAGGACCTTGCGCTATATTTCCAGACCGCGATCAAGCGTCGCCGGCGGGGCCGCGTAGTCAGGCTCGAGCTCGAGCCCGGAATGCCCGAAAGCCTGGTGAACGAGGTCAAGGAAGGTCTCGACGCGATCAACGCGATCACCTCGGAGAGCCGGGGCTTCCTTGGCATGACGGACCTCTCGCAGCTCGTCGAGGAGGACCGGCCCGACCTCAAGTTCCCCCCATTCACGCCCCGGTTCCCCGAGCGCATCCGCGAGCATGGAGGCGACTGCTTCGCGGCCGTGAAGGAGAAGGACATCCTCGTCCACCACCCTTACGAGAGCTTCGAGGTGGTCGTGGAGTTCATCCAGCAGGCGGCCGCGGATCCCGACGTCGTTGCAATCAAGCAGACCCTCTACCGCGCGGGCAAGCAGTCCGCGATCATCAAGGCGCTGATCGACGCTGCGGAAGCAGGCAAGTCCGTGACTGCGGTCATCGAGCTGAAGGCCCGCTTCGATGAAGAGCAGAACCTCATGTGGGCAACCGCGCTCGAGCGTGCGGGCGTCCAGGTCGTCTATGGCTTCATCGACTGGAAAACCCACGCCAAGGTCTCGATGGTCGTACGCCGCGAGGAAAAGGGCTTCCGCACCTACTGCCACCTTGGGACCGGCAATTACCATCCGGTCAGCGCCCGCATCTATACAGACCTTAGCTACTTCACTGCCAATCCGCAGATCGGCCGCGATGCAGCGAAGCTCTTCAACTATATCACAGGCTATCTTGAGCCGAGGAACCTCAAGCAGCTGGTCATCTCGCCGGCGCAGATGCGCCCCGAGCTCATCCGGCTGATCGATGCGGAAATCGCCAGTGCGAAAGCCGGCAAGCCTGCGGGCATCTGGGCCAAGATGAACGCGCTTGTCGATACGACCATCATCGAGAAGCTTTACGAAGCGAGCGCCGCCGGCGTTCAGATCGACCTCGTCGTCCGGGGCATCTGCTGTCTGAGGCCAGGCGTTCCCGGGCTCAGCGAGAACATCTTCGTAAAGTCGATCGTCGGCCGCTTCCTCGAGCACGGGCGCTTGTGGTGTTTCGCCAATGGACACGAGCTCCCCAATGGAGAAGCGAAGGTCTACATCAGCTCTGCCGACTGGATGCCAAGGAACTTCGACCGGCGCATCGAATATATGCTCCCGATCGAGAATCCGACCGTTCACGCGCAACTCCTCGACCAGGTGATGGTCGCAAACCTCATCGACAACGAACAAAGCTGGAGGCTCAATCCGGACGGCAGCTACACAAGGCTCGTTCCAAAACCCGGCAAGGAGTTCAATCTCCACGACTACTTCATGGCAAACCCGAGCCTCTCGGGACGCGGACAGTCGCTGAAGAAAGGGCGGAAGGTCCCCAAGCTCCGTTTCCAGCGCGGACGGTAAAGCCCTGACGCAGGCCGACCCGTCAGCGATCATCGACATCGGGTCGAACTCGGTGCGGCTGGTTGTCTATGCCGGGCCCGCGAGGATTCCGACGCCGATCTTCAACGAGAAGGTGCTTGCGGGCCTCGGCGTGGGGCTCGACCGGTCGGCGAACCTGCCGAAGGAGGGCCGGCACAAGGCACTCGCGGCATTGAGACGCTTCAGGCTTCTTCTCGACCATATGAAGGTGAAGCGGACGCATGTCGTCGCGACCGCCGCAATCCGCGACGCGCAGGACGGCGCGGAGTTCGTTCGCGAAGTCGAGCGCATCGGCCTGGAATGCGATGTGCTGAGCGCGCAGAGGGAAGCCCAGCTTGCAGGCGAGGGCGTCCTTTCGGGCATT
>DATMHD010000378.1:0-4207 GCA_035555075.1 Sphingomicrobium sp.
GAGAGTCTTGGCGATATCCTCGTCGGTGTCGACGCCGAACTGCTGCAGGTAGTCGTGCTTGTCCTTCATCTCCTTGTACTGGAGGAAGGCCGAATATTCGCTTTCCGGCATGCCGATGGTGTCGAGGAGATGCGAATAAGCCGCGATGTGCACTGTCTCCATGTTGGAGAAAGCGGTGAGCATCATCTTGATCTCGGTCGGCTTGAACACGCGTCCGTATTTGTCGTGGTAGCAATCCTGCACCTCGACGTCGGCCTGCGTGAAAAAGCGGAAGATCTGCGTCAACAGGTTCCGCTCGTGATCAGAGAGCTTCTGCGCCCAGTCGCGGCAGTCCTCGCCAAGCGGCACTTCCTCCGGCATCCAGTGGATCTGCTGCTGCCGTTTCGAATATTCGAACGCCCACGGATATTCGAAGGGCTTGTAGGTCTTGCTGGCCTGCAGGAGTGGCATGATTACGCTCCTAATGAAACTAATCGCGAACCCGCACGATGCGGTCGCGGTAGACAGTGTGGGATTTGCGAGCGCCGACGCCGAACACGACGATGCCCAGGAAATAGCCGAAGTCGTACCAGCCACCGTTGTTTGGGACGGCGTAGACGGCGACTTGCGGCGCGAACAGGGAAACCAGCCACGCGAGCGGGAAGATGAGGCCGTGCCAGAGGCCTGCCCAGAAACCCGGTGCACTGGCAACAACCGCATGCGCATCCTGCGTCGCGACACAGGCATTGTGGATGCAGCTGGCGATGCTCATTGGGCAGCTCCTGCATTGACGTCGAGCGGCGCGGCCCGCTGGTAGGCGATCGCAAAGCCGCCGAGCACCAGACCGAACGCCGTCATCATCATGCCCCCGATCAGCATCGCGGCATAGCGCGGCTGCTGCTCGCTCTGGTGGCGGATCGCCGTGACCAGCAGCACGAGGCCCACGATGAAGAATAGCGCGCCGACGAGAATGAACAGCGTCATCATTGCGACCGTTCCTTCATCATCTCGGCCTCGGCCTGGCTCGGATGATAGCGCAAGAGGCCAAGCCCATGGATCGCGATGATCGCGCCGACAACGAGCATGATGACCGCGCCCTGGGCGCCATAATTGTCCGACTTGTCGCGGCGCTGATAGAACCAGACGCCGGCGCCAAGCAGCAGCACCGCAACTGCAAGTTCAGCGACACGCCCAGGAGTGAGGCTTCCCGTCACGAGGGCGTTCTAGCCAGCGCCGTCACCTCATCGAGGCGACTTGCATAATCCTCGAGGACCTTCGCCGTCCGCGAGACATAGGTCCGCGCATCGTCCCAGCGCCGCTGCTCGATCGCCTCGCGGACGCCGGGCAGAGTCTTTGCTCCGTAACCTGTCAGCGTTCCCGGCGCATAGACGAGGTTCTGGAACCACGGCCGCCCCGGAAGGCCGGCAGGATCGAGCAGCAGCTGGTCGATCTGGCCAAGCCCGGCATTGATCCGCGCCTGGGTGGCGGTCGGAAGACTTTCCTCGCGGCCGAGCATCGCATCGGCGGCCGAGGCTGCTCGCTTGAGATGGTCGACCGCATTCTCGAGCGGAAGCATGTCGAACACCGGCGTGATCCCGCGGTCCACCGGTGCGACGATCGGGTCCTGCGGCGAGGATGCGAGCCGGAAATCGCCTTCGCGCCGAAGGTCAGCGAGCGTGCGGTCCTTATCGCGCTGGTCGGACGCGAGCTTCTTGATGTCGGTCAGATAGCGGGAAACCGTGGACGCGAAATCCGAATAGCGGGCCGGGATGCGCGGTGCATCTGCCGCACGGATGACAAGGCGGCCGACGACCTTCGACAGAGCAGCGCCATATTCGAGCCCCGGATCGTCGAAATGAAGCACGTGATAGGAAGTGTCATAGATCGAGTGATAGCTTCCGGCATTCTCGTCTTCGCCGCCGTAGCCAACGTTGAGCGACGCGATGCCGAGATGCTGGAGGAAAGCGGTATAGTCGGAGCCCGAGCCGAGTGCACCGAGCGGGAGGTCTCCCCCGCTCCTCGCCGCATCAACGACGTCCTGCTTCTCGGAATCCTTGTCCGTGTAGGCATTGGCCAGGATCCCGGCGCGCCCGCGCTGCGCCGAGGAGGCACCCGTCTTGGGATCGGGAACGTCGTTCGCTGCCTGGTTGAAATAATGCTGGAGCTCATGGCTCCCCTCGGCCTCGAGGAAGCCGCGGCCGTTCACATCGCTATTGATGTAGAGTAGAGCCTTGCGCTTGAGCTCAGCGGCATGCGCCTCCGCCCATTCGGTCGAACCAAGCAGACCCGGCTCTTCGCCGTCCCAGCTCGCATAGACGATGGTGCGCGCCGGGCGCCATCCCTGGCGGTAGAGCTGGCCCAGAGCCTTGGCTTCGCTCATTAGTGCGGCCTGGCCCGTCAGCGGGTCGGATGCGCCAAACACCCAGCCGTCGTGGTGGTTACCGCGGACGATCCACTGGTCGGGATAGACCTTCCCCGGCAGCTTCGCGATCACGTCATAGACGGGCTTCAGAGACCAGTCCGATTTGACCGCGAGGTGGACCTTCACGGCCTCGGTGCCGCCCCAATGGTACGCAAGACCAAGATCCCCGCGCTGCCTGCCCGTGACCAGCGGCCCCTCGAGCGCCGCGATGATCTTGGTCGCATCGCCATAGGAGATCGGCAGGGTCGGGATCTTGAGGATCGTGATGGCCTCGGCCCTGGTGAGCCGCTTGGCGTTGGGGGTCGCTCCGATGCCAGGCGTCAGGGGATCACCGGGATAGGTCGGCATGTCCGCGACCGAGCCGCGCTGGACGCCGCCTTCGGGACGACCGCCGCCACGGGGATACATGTTTGCCGCGGCGTAGCCATCGTCCGCCGGATCGGAGTAAATGAGGCAGCCGACTGCGCCATGCTCCTGAGCGAGCTTTGGCTTGAGACCGCGCCAGCCGCCGCCGTAGCGCGCAAGGACGATCTTCCCGCGAACATCGATACCGCGCTGCGCAAGCGCGTCATAATCGTCGGGCATGCCTTAAATCACATAGACGACGGGTTCAGTGACATCGCCGTCGCCCTGGTAGGCGACGTACGGGGGCAGCGCGGACGCGAGGTTCGCAAGCGTCGGATCTTCAGAGATCGCCGGCTCCTGACCGCCCAGTGTCAGCTGCTGCGGTGCGACGAGCTCGACCTTGGTCGAGATCGGTGTCGGGTAGAGCACGTCGAAGCGCTCGATATGCGCATCCCAGCCCCATTGCTTGAACAGCGCCAGCTGCATCTCGGCATTGGCCTTGTCGTGCGGCGAGCCGACATGGTTCGGGGCAGATGCCATCTGCTGCAGCCAGGAAACCTGGTCGGCGCTACTGATGAGCGCGTCGAAGTTCTTCTCGAGCGCCTGCGGCGTTCCCGAGGGCTGGGCGGCCGCGCCGGATCCAAGGAGAGCGAATGCAAGAACGGCAAGACTGGACGCAGCACGCAACTTCATCGTTTCAGGAACTCCGCTCCAAGGGCCAGGGTGACGAATGTGGCAACAAGATCGAGCGCGATGAGGCCGAGCGCCACTGCCCCTGCGCCTTTCACGACTTTACGCAGCGTCAGCTGCTTCACTGACACGCGAGACACTCATCATAATCGGTGGTGGAGGCGAGCTTGATCTCCTTGAGTTCAGGCGTGTTGTCGGCCTCGACACCTCCCGCAAAGCCCGCGCGCTGCACGGACTTGGAGCGAAGATAATAAAGCGACTTGATGCCGAGCTCCCACGCCCTGAAGTGGAGCATCATCAGGTCCCATTTGTCGACATCGGCCGGGATGAAGAGATTGAGCGACTGCGCCTGGTCGATGAACGGGGTGCGATCGGCGGCAAGTTCGAGCAACCAGCGCTGGTCGATCTCGAAGCTTGTCTTGAACACATCCTTTTCTTCCGGCGTCAGGAAGTCGAGATGCTGGACCGATCCGCCCTGCTCGAGGATCGAGTTCCACACCTTGTCGCTGTCCTTCGACTTGGTCGCGAGCAGCTTCTCAAGATAGGGATTCTTGATCGAGAAGGAGCCAGACAGGGTCTTGTGGGTATAGATGTTGGCGGGGATCGGCTCGATGCATGCGGAAGTGCCGCCGGCGATGATCGAGATCGATGCCGTAGGAGCAATCGCCATCTTGCACGAGAAGCGCTCCATGACGCCCATGTCGGCGGCGTCGGGACACGGGCCGCGCGCCTTGGCGAGCATCATCGAAGCCTGATCGACCTGGGCACGGA
>DATMHD010000379.1:0-2000 GCA_035555075.1 Sphingomicrobium sp.
CCTTGTCGATCTTGCGAATACGGGCAAGCGGCCGCTTGCAAACGTGGTCGATGAAAAGGGGGTCGTGAATGCAATGGTCGGTCTCCTCGCGACGGGCGGCTCAACCAATCATTTCATCCATCTTCCAGCCATCGCGCGCGCTGCCGGGATCATCATCGACTGGCAGGATTTTGCGGACCTTTCATCCGCGGTGCCGCTGATTGCACGTGTCTATCCGAACGGCTCGAAGGACGTGAACGATTTCCAGGACGCGGGCGGGATGGCGTTCGCGATCTATACGCTTGGCGAGGAAGGCCTGATCCATGCCGACCATCTCACTGCCGGCGCCGATTCGATGGACGCCTGGGTCGGCAATCCCGAACTTCACGGGGACGAGCTCGTCTGGAAGAGCAGCGAGGAAAGTGCGGACATCGACATTCTGAGGCCCGCGACAAGTCCGTTCCAGGCTGACGGGGGGCTCCGCCTCGTCACCGGCAATCTGGGGCGCGCGGTCTTCAAGACCAGCGCCGTTGACGAGGAACGCTGGGTGATCGAGGCGCCGGCCCGCTGCTTCTCCGACCAGAATGAGGTGCTGGAGGCCTTCAAGGCCGGCGAGCTTGACCGGGACGTCGCGGTCGTCGTGCGCTTCCAGGGTCCGCGAGCCAACGGAATGCCCGAACTGCACAAGCTCACGCCCACGCTCGGAGTGCTCCAAGACCGCGGCCATCGCGTTGCGCTGGTCACTGACGGGCGGATGTCCGGGGCGAGCGGCAAGGTCCCGGCTGCAATCCATGTGTCCCCCGAAGCGCTGCCCGACGGGCCGCTCGCCCGGCTGCGCGACGGCGACCCCATCCGGCTCGATGGCCGGACGGGCAAGCTCGAGGCCGTCGGCGTCGACCTTGGCTCGAGGCCCGCCGCCAATGCGCCGCCGCCGCCGTCCGGCACTGGACGCGAGCTGTTCGCGCTGATGCGCTGCCAGGTGAACGACGCGGAGGCGGGCGCCTCGGCCATGCTCGCGGCAATGGAGGCGGAACAACCATCCGCTTTCGCCGCGGAGAGGACGTGAAGAGGATTGCCGTCGCCGACATCGGCGGAACGCATGCCCGTTTCGCCCTTGCAGCGATTGAGGGTGGCCGCGTCGCCTCCCTTTCGGAACCGCTGACACTCAGGACATCGGAGCATCCAAGCTTCGAGCTTGCCTGGGAGGAGTTCGGCCGTTGTTTGGGGAAGCAGCTCCCGGATGAGCTTGCAATCGCGTTCGCTGGCCCAGTCGAGGGCGAGCTTCTGAAGCTCACCAACAGCCCCTGGGCCATTCGCCCTCGCCTCATCGAGGCCGAGCTCGGTCTCAAAGGTCACATGATCGTCAATGATTTTGGCGCGGTCGCACATGCTGTCGCAATGCTTGGAGAAGAGCATTTCCGGCACCTCTGCGGCCCCGACCGGCCACTGCCCGGGACAGGGGTCATCTCGATCCTCGGGCCTGGAACTGGTCTTGGAGTGGCTGCATTGCTGCGCTCGGCGGCCGGGGTCGAGGTTGTCGAGACCGAAGGCGGTCATGTGGGCTTTGCGCCGCTCGACGGCCTCGAAGACGAAATCCTTGCGCTCCTCCGGACCGAGTTCGGGCGGGTTTCGGCCGAGCGCGTCGCATCGGGGCCAGGCCTTTCTAACCTCTACCGGGCGCTTGGAACGATCGAGGGCCGGTCCCTTCAATTCGAGGACGGCGGACAATTGTGGGAAGCCGCGCTTTCCGGGAGCGACAGCCTTGCAAGGGCTGCGCTCGATCGGCTCTGCCTCATCCTTGGCGCCGTTGCAGGCGATATTGCTCTGGCGCAAGGAGCTGCCGCGGTCGTGATTGGAGGAGGGGTGGGCATCCGGATTTCCGACCATCTCCTGCAATCCGGGTTTCATGACCGGTTCGTCTCCAAGGGGCGCTTCGAGCGTCGCATGGGCGAATTGCCTGTGAAACTGATCACCTATCCGCAGCCGGGGCTCTACGGTGCAGCGGCAGCCTTCGCGAAGGA
>DATMHD010000380.1:0-6324 GCA_035555075.1 Sphingomicrobium sp.
ATCGATCAGGATCGCGCTGCCAAGCGTGCCGAGCAGTTGGGTGTTGCAGAACTCGACTGCGCCGGGGAGGAAATCAGCGGCGTTGGCCGGCAGATCGAGCGGTACTTCGTCGATGACGAGACTGAACGCTTCGTGTGAACAGGCATAGCCACCGGGCTCGACGCCGGTGATGAGCATGATGTCGGTGTGCGGATATTTGCCGCCTTCCGGTTTCAGCACTTCGGCGCCGGGATAGGCTTGGCGGAAGCCTTCGATCGCCTCGTTCGAGCCTGGATAGTAGATCCCGGTCGCTGGGGTCGTTTCCTCAAGAGCCACGCGCAGCGCGTCCAGGAATTCCTCGCGCTGCGGCCAGTGCTTGCTTGTCACCAGTGTCTGGACGCGACCGCACACCGCGCCGCCATTGAGCTTCGACATTGTGGCGATCTGCACCGCCTGATGTTCGATTTCCTTCTTCGTCCAGGCTCGGTCGCCGGGCACCATGATGGCCGGATTATTACCGCCGCATTCGGAGATCAGCGGCGTGTCGGTCGCCGACATGATGGCCTCGGCCGTACCGGTTCCGCCGGTGAAGTAGATCTTCGCCAGGCGGGGATCGACGGTGAGCGCCTGCCCCTGATCGGAATCGCAGAAGGTCAGCACGCCATGGTCGATCAGCGGCCGCATGATCTTCTCCCAGACCTTGTCGGTCTCCGCGTTCAGGTGATGCGGCTTGTGCACGACTGCGCAATTCTCGAAGAAGATCGCCTTCAGCATCTCCAGCGATGAGCTGTAATTGCCGGCGCCCAGCACGGCGATGATGCCTGCAGGTTTATCCATTGGATCGACCTGCTTGGGTTCGCCTTTGACGCGAATGCGGTCCTTGCGGTCGGCGTACATCAGCTTGTCCTTCCGCTCCTGCGGGAAGACGTAGATGTCATAGAGGTCGTCGCCGACCTTCTTGACGCTGAGCGGCTGAAGCATCTTGCCGTCGATGATGGCTTCATAGAGCTCGATGGCCGCGGAAACGGTATTGGCCATGGGAACGACCGTCCCCACCTTGGAAACCGGGTCCGAGTAGAGTGGCGCCCCAAGAATGCCGTTCTTCATGCGGCTGTCTGCGTCGGCCAGCTCATCACCGAACTTCTTCATGTTGGTGCGGACTTCTTCCAGCAGGCGCAAACGGTCTGCAGGCGAGGTCTCGGCCCATCCTTTGGGATCGAGTTGATCGAGGGCTTCGGTGGCGTTCATTGGTAAGTCTCCATTCAATGCAGCTATTCGATTGGCCGCTTTTGAATGGACGCGCGTCCGCTGAAACTAGCAGCGCGCGCCAATCAATATGCAGGAGATGCCGGTCGCGGTAACTGCCCGACAGCAGTCGGCCCGCTTCTGAGTGCGAAGCGGCTTTGCCTGCCTTCGTTCAGCAAACCCTCGGGCGACGGGCATCCGTGCCGCGGCGAACATTCGCTCGGAGTGTTTTTCCTTCTTGCGCGCTACGCCACGTCTAGCGATCAGTCGCTCCACGGTATCCGGATCTACCTCAATCAGGTGAAGCGGGACACGAGCGGGCGCATCAGGTTGGCGCCGATTCTGCTCCCAGTCGCGCACTGTGCCAACCGGCAAATGGAACGCGTCGGCAAACTCTCAAGTCTTCGCGGCCTACGTCCAGCCACTTCCTATCCTTTGATTGATATTGGCCTTTATTCAAGTTTGGTGCCATATCCTTTAGCAACGGGTGCGGCCGATCAAGGGATTGTGCTTTGAATACCCGACAAAACAAAAGCCTCGGCGTCTTTGTCGAAACAAGCACCGGCGGCGAGACGACCGGCCGGCAGCGCGGGCGCACCTATGCGTATGCTCAATATCTCGCGTTGCTTGATCGAGGGACCGATCCCTTGCCGGCCTGACCTGGCTGAAAGCGGACAGGCGGCTTTCAGTCGATCACCTTCAAAAGCTGCCGTTGATCCATGAGAGTGTCTGAGGGCCGAAAGCGACTGCGATTTCAGTCGGTCGTTGCAACACATGCTGCAAAACGCTCCGCCGGAGTTTCAAAGCCAAGCGTTTTGCGTGGTCTCCCATTAAGCTGCCGAGCGACTTCGTCCAAGCGCTCCTGCGAGTGCACTTTGAGGTTGGTGCCCTTGGGGAAGTACTGCCGCAGGAGACCGTTGGTGTTCTCGTTCGAGCCGCGCTGCCACGGGCTCTGCGGATCGCAGAAGTAGACCGCGGCATCAGTCGCCAGCGTGAAGCGCTTGTGCTGCGCCATCTCGCTCCCGCGATCCCACGTCAGCGATTTGATGAGCTCGTCGGGAAGACGGTGCGCCTGGTTGATTAGCGCCGTGATCACTGACGCGCTGTCGCGGTTCGGCACCTTGGCCAAGAGGACGTAGCGTGAGTGCCGCTCGACCAGCGTCACGATGTAGCTGTTCGACGATCCGCACAGGAGATCGCCCTCCCAGTGCCCTGGCACCGCTCGATCCTCGACCGACGCCGGACGCTCGCGGATCGAGATCATGTCGACAAGGCTGCCGCGCCCGTCGCCCTTGCCGGTGGCGTGACGTGACCTGCGGATCGCCCGGCCCGAGCGCAGATGTGCCTGCAGGTCCTTCTTGAGGACGCCGCGAGCCTGCACGAACAGGCTGCGATAGATCGTCTCATGCGACACCTGGTGAGCCTCGTCATCGGGATAGGTATGCTTCAACCAGCCGGCAATCTGCTCGGGCGACCAGTTATCAGACAACCTGGCAGCGACCAGCTGCCTCAACTCCTCATGCCGCGCGAGTTTGCACTGCTTGGGACGCAAGGCGCGATCCCACGCGCGCTTATCCGCGGCCGCTGCGCGATACCGGCGATGACCGCCGTTGCGCTGCAGCTCGCGACTGATCGTCGATGGGGCACGTCCAACGCTGCGAGCGATCGATCGTAGTGATATGCCTGCGGCAATCCCGCGCGAGATCTCTTCGCGATCATCCAGACCCAGCGACCGTCGCGATCGTCGCCGCGGCGCCGGTCGGATCCCGCCATGCGGCTTCAAATGGTTGAAGATCGCTGTGTGTCTTCTGCCGATTATCCGGCCAATCAGATTGATGCCTTCGCCCCGCTGCCAGCGATCCCAAACCTCGGCGCTCTCCGCCGCTGTAAACATCCGCCGTCGTCTCTTCGCCATCGCATCACCTCACCTCAACAGGTCTAGTGTTGCGACGACCTCCTGAGAGCACCAGGCGTGGCGGACCTTCACGACCCGCTGGTCCGACAATGATGCCTATGGGGAGGTCAACAATACGATCTTCTACCAATGGTTCGATAGCGCGGTGAACAGCTGGAAGATCGAGGAAGGACTGCTCGATGTCGAAGAAGGCGACGCAATCGCCCTCGTTGCAGAAACGCGCTGCTCCTATTTCGAGCCGCTTTCCTTCCCGGAAGTTGTCGAGGTCGGCCTTTCAGTTGCCAGGCTTGGACGATCGAGCATCCGCTACCGGATCGGCGTCTTTAAAAAGGGCGCCGGGACTGCAGCGGCGCAGGGCGAATTCGTCCATGTCGTGGTGGCGCGCACAATCCGGCGCCCGGTCGACATTCCCCAAGACTGGCGCCTGAAGCTGGAAGCGATCAGCTAGCGCAGATCCGCGCCCTCGCGGCGAGATATTGCTCCTCGAGGAGGTCGACATAGTCGGCGACGGAGCGGACCTGGTCGATGACCCCGATCCCCTGGCCCGATCCCCAGATGTCCCGCCAGGCCTTGGTCTTGCCTGATCCTTCCGAGCCGAATTTCATCGTTTCGAGGCTCCCCCGGTCGAGATTGTCGGGGTCGAGGCCCTGGCTCACGATCGAGGAGCGAAGGTAATTGCCGTGAACGCCGGTGAAGAGGTCGGAATAGACGATGTCCGCAGCCCCGCTCTCGACGATCGCCTGCTTGTAGCCCTCGGGCGCATTGGCTTCCTTGGTCGCGATGAACGGCGAGCCCACATAGGCAAGGTCCGCTCCCGCGGCGCGTGCGGCAAGGATCGAACCGCCATTCGCGATCGCTCCTGAAAGGATGAGCGGGCCAGGAAACCAGGAGCGGATTTCCTGGAGGAGCGCGAAGGGCGACCAGCGCCCGGCATGGCCGCCGGCGCCCGTGGCAACCGCAATGATGCCATCGGCACCTTTTTCGACTGCCTTCCTTGCGAACCGGTCGTCGATCACGTCGTGGAACGTGATCCCGCCCCAGCTATGGACGGCATCGTTGAGTTCGACCCTCGCCCCGAGCGAGGTGATGACGATCGGGACCTTCCATTTCGCGCAGACCTGCATGTCCTTTTCGAACCGGTCGTTCGAGCGGTGCACGATCTGGTTGACTGCAAAAGGGGCTGCAGGGCGGTTCGGATGGTCGCGGTTCCACGCGGCAAGGGCTTCCGTGATCTCATGGAGCCACTCGTCCAGCATCTCGGCAGGACGGGCATTCAGCGCCGGGAAGCTTCCGACAATGCCGCTGGTGCACTGCGCGATCACGAGCTTTGGCGTCGAGACGATGAACATCGGCGAGCCGATGACGGGGATGCGAAGGCCCTCAAGGATCGGGGGCAGGCTCATGAGCCCTGGTAATCCCGGTACCATCTGACGAAGCGGGGGATGCCTTCCTCGATACTGGTCTTCGAAACAAAGCCATGGTCGCGCTCGATCGCGCTCGTGTCGGCGAAGGTCTCGGGGACATCGCCCTCCTGCATGGGCTTCGGATCGATGAGCGCTTTCCTGCCCGTCTCCTGTTCGAGGAGCTCGACGATCCGCATCAGATCCTCGCTCTTGCTGTTCCCGATATTGTAGAGTGCGTGGGGGCTCGTGCTGCCGCCTGCCTTTGGTCTTCCATCATCCTCTGGCGGAGCATCGAAGCAGGCGACGACGCCTGCGACGATATCGTCGATGTAGGTGAAGTCGCGGCGCATCTCGCCGCCGTTGAAGAGCGGGATCGGCTCTTCCTTGAACAGGGCCCTGGTGAAGATCCACATCGCCATGTCAGGCCGGCCCCAGGGCCCATAGACCGTGAAGAAGCGAAGTCCCGTCAGCGGGAAGCGATAGAGGTTCGCGTAGCTTTCGCTCAGGAGCTCGTCGGATTTCTTGGTCGCGGCATAGAGCGAGAGCGGATGGTCGACGCGGTCCTCGACCCTGAAGGGCAGGCTCTTGTTGCCTCCGTAGACGGACGAGGAGGACGCATAGACCATGTGCCGGGGCTGCCTTGCCCTCCCAAGCTCGAGCATGTTGCAGTGCCCGACGAGGTTCGACTGCACATAGGCGGCGGGGTTCTCGAGGCTGTAGCGGACGCCTGCCTGCGCTCCCAGATGGATGATGCCGTCGATGTCGATCTTGTCAGTGAAGGTCTTGAGCTTCTCGGGGTCGGCAAAGTCCAGGCGTTCGAAACGGAAGCGTCCCCCAAATTCCCGATCGAGCTCGCCGAGCCGCGCTTTCTTGAGCTTTGGATCATAATAATCGCTCAAGTTGTCGATCCCGACGACCTCATCGCCGCGCTCCAGGAGGGCGCGCGCGGTCGCAGCACCAATGAACCCCGCAGCTCCCGTCACCAGAACAGCCATGCCATTTCCTTAAAGGGGTGCAGTCGAGCGCGCAAAGGCCCTAGAGGCTAGTCGAATGGAGAGGAGCTGGACCTTCGCGATCGATCGCGGCGGCACGTTCACGGACGTCGTTGCGCGCTCGTCGGACGGGCGCGTCCGCATTGAGAAGCTTCTGTCGGAGAACCCCGGCGAGTATGTGGATGCAGCGCTCGAGGCGATCGGCCGCGTCATCGCTTCCGAAGGCGGCGGCATCGCCGAAGTCCGGATGGGAACGACGGTTGCCACCAACGCACTCCTCGAACGGAAGGGCGAGCGGCTCGCGCTTGCGATCACCCGAGGCTTCGGCGACGCGCTCCGGATCGGCTACCAGGCGCGCCCCGAGATCTTCGCGCGCCACATCATCCTTCCCTCGATGCTCTACGACGAGGTGGTCGAGATCGACGAGCGCGTCGGCGTCGATGGCGACATCCTGGTGCCGCTCGACGAAGTCCAGGCACGAAGCGCTCTAAAGGCCATCAGGGACAAGGGGATCGATGCGCTTGCCATCATCCTCATGCATGGCTGGCGTTTCAGCGAGCATGAGAAGAGGCTTTCTGAAATCGCGCTTGAGCTCGGCTTCGAGCAGGTCTCGGTCAGCCACGAAGTCGCTCCACTCATCAAGCTTGTGGGACGGGGGGATACGACCGTGGTCGATGCCTATCTTTCGCCCGTTCTTCGTGGCTACGTCGACCGGGTTGCGGCCGGCCTTCCCGAAGGAACGAGCCTCCACTTCATGCAGTCGAACGGCGGTCTTGCCGAGGCAAGGGCC
>DATMHD010000381.1:0-2212 GCA_035555075.1 Sphingomicrobium sp.
ACTTGCGTCCATTGCGGCGAAACTGAAGCCGGCCGGGAAGTTCGTGATGACGGTCCCCGCGCATCAATGGATGTGGACTGCGCACGACGTCGTCAATCACCACAAGCGGCGCTACTCGCGGCGCTCCCTAAAACAGCTGATCGAGGGCTCGCCGCTGAAGCTCGAGCACATTGGCTATTTCAACAGCCTGCTGTTTCCGCTGGCGGTTGCCGAACGGGCAGCCTCGAGGCTGCGCCACAAGGACGATGCAGAAGTGAAGCTCCCGCCCGCTCCGCTCAACAGGGCGCTCGAGAAGATCTTCGCGGCCGAGCGTTATTTGGTCGGGCGCTTGCCCTTGCCGCCGGGCCTCTCCTTGTTCGCGGTCGCGTCGGCGAGGTAGCCGAGCCTCGGCTTCCCGCGCTCGCCACCGGCGACCTCCTGCACAATGTAAAGGGGCCTGCGCTTCGCCTCGTTGTAGAGCCGGCCGATATACTCGCCCATGAGCGCCAGAACGAACATCTGGATCGCACCAAGGACCACGACGACCAGCATCAGGGACGTCCAGCCCTGGATGCTACGGCCGGCGATCCAGGCATAGGCGATATAGAGGACGAGTAGCAGCGAGCCGAGCGACAGCCAAAGTCCCGCATGGCTGGCAAGCTTAAGTGGAGCAGATGAAAAGCCGGTCAGCGCGTCGAAGGCGAAGCGCAGCATCTTCTTCAGCGGATATTTGGTTTCGCCGGCAAATCGCTCCTGGCGGTCGTAGGCGAACGGCACTTGCCTGAACCCGATCCAGGCCACCATTCCGCGGATGAAGCGTGCCTGTTCGGGCATTGCCAGCAACGCGTCGAGTGCACGCCTGCTCATCAGCCGGAAATCACCGGCGTCAAGCGGGATATCGACCTCGGTTGCGCGCGAGAGCAAACGATAGAAACCATGCGCCGTCGCCCGCTTGAAGGCTGTCTCCCCGGCCCTGCTCTTTCTCACTCCATAGACAACGTCGGCGTCATGTTCGCGCATGCACTCCAGCATCGCGCCGAGTAGCTCGGGTGGATCCTGAAGGTCGGCATCGATGATAAGGATCATCTCGCCCCGGCAAAGATCAAGCCCAGCGGTGAGAGCGAGCTGGTGACCGTGATTGCGCGAGAGGTTCACAGCGACGAGCCGCGGGTCCTCCGCCGCCATGCGTTGCATTACCGGCCAGCTGGAATCCCGCGATCCGTCGTTCACGAGTACCAGTTCATAATCATCGCCCACGGCCGCCATTGCGGCGCCGCAAAGCCGCCGGTGCAATTCCGGCAGGCACGCCTCCTCGTTGAAGCAGGGAACGACGATCGAAAGCTTCATGGCCGCGTTTTGTAAAGGATGCTGCCCGGGCCGCGCCAGACCGGCTTCATATCAGCCACCGTTTCGGGGCTGTAGGGGGGCACGTCGATAAGCCACACATAGTCAAAATCGCCGCGAGGAAGGTTCGTAAGAGACGTGTCGATCATTCGATGGAGTGGATCAAGGCAATGGTTTGGTCTCACCAGCTGCGAGGGATCGGCGGCATAATAGCCAGCGGCGCGATATTTCAGATCGAGGAGGTTCACGCCCTCGAGCAGCCACTGATCATTGGCGAAGCCGTTCCGGCGGACGATCACCATCGCGCCAAGATGCCCGTTGCGCAGCAGCGGCCAATATTCCTCGCAGGTCATGCCCACGAGACTGATGACGCGCGTTCCCTCGGGCATGTGGGCAATCGCCCCGAGCTTTGCCGTCTGGTCCTTGGCCGCAAGTCCGAGACTGAGCGTATTCGCCGCCGTTCGGGTTGCAAAGAATAGGAGGCCGAGAACGGCAAGGACCTGGGCAGTGGTTCGATCAGGCGCTCCCCGGAACCGGATCGCAAGGAGTGCCACCGCCATGAGATAGGGGATGAGGCGCATGTCTGCATAGGCAGAGCCGAAGATGATCCGCGGAAGGATCGCGAAGGAAACTGCAAGAACGATCGCCGAGAAAGCGAGATTTCGCGACAGCGTCAGCTTTCGGCTTACAAGCGCATAAACAAACACCAGCGCAGGGACGATCAGCGAACCGATGTCGAACCATTTCCAGCGATCGCGAAGGGCGGAATAGATCCACCGCCACTTCACCTTCCAGTTGAACCAGTCGACGGTTTGTCCGCCGTGGGTTTCGCTGCGCCAGATCAGCATGACGAGGATTGGAAGCGCCATGACCGAAGTGTGGAGCGCCG
>DATMHD010000382.1:0-3983 GCA_035555075.1 Sphingomicrobium sp.
GTCATCGCCATGGAGCAGATGCTGAAGAAGCGCGAGGATGCCCGGATCACGGTCAAGACGGTCGTCGAGCCGGTTGCGGAGGCGCTCGGCAATACGCCCGCAATCAGCCGCAAATCCTATGTCCACCCGAACCTTCTGAAAGCCGTGAAGGACAATCCTCGCGACCCGCTGAGCGCGATGGAAAGGCCGTCTGGAAAGAGACGCCTCTCGAGCGCGGAAGTGGCCCTCCTCGAGTTCCTCGCTCCCGCGGCCGGCCGGAGGCCTCGCCGGACCTCCCCGAAGCCGGGGGCTGCTGCAGCGGCTTGATTGCCGGCGCCGGCGCCGCCAAGAGGTCGCTCATGGGGGTGGACAAGCTCTCGGCCTGGTTCGAGGCCAATCGTGACGGGCTGCTGATCGGCTTCCTCGCAGCCGCGGCGCTGGTCGCCATCATGCTGGTGCTCAGGAGCCATGGCGAGCGAACCGTGAGGCGCGACGAACTCGCCATGAGCTGGAGCGCCGTGATCGGCCGGGTCCTTGCAAGGACCAGCCTTGCCTTCATGGTCCTTGCCGCAGCGGACGTCGTCTCGACCTACGCCGAGCTTCCGCACAAGATCAGCCGGCTCATCGACATCGCTTTCGTGATAGCCTTCGCGCTGCAGGGCGCGGTGTGGGCACGCGAACTCGTCCTCGGGCTCATCGGTCGCCGCGTCGTCGAGGAGAATGGGTCGGGCGCGCTTGGCAACGCGATGGCGATCATCCGGGTACTTGTCAGCGTCGCACTCTTCGCGATCGCCGGGATCCTCATCCTCGACAATCTCGGCATCAACGTCACTGCGCTCGTTGCGGGCCTCGGCATCGGCGGCATCGCCATCGGCCTTGCGGCCCAAGGGATATTCTCGGACCTCTTCGCCGCCCTTTCGATCCTCTTCGACAAACCCTTCAAGAAGGGCGACACCATCCGCTACGACCAGAGCACCGGCACCGTCGAACGGATCGGTCTCAAGACGACGAGGCTTCGTTCCGTCACCGGCGAACAGCTGATCATGGCCAATACCAAGCTGCTCGAGCGTGAAATCCACAATCTTGCGCAGGCAAAAGCCCGACGGTTCACCCTTTACATCGCGGTCGCCGGTGATGCCTCGTCAGCCTCGATGAAGGCCGTCGCGGAGGCGGCCGCCGCGGCCGTCGGCGGGCGAAAGGGCTGCAAGCTCATCCGCTGTGCATTGGCGGGCGCCGGCGGCGGCGCACTGACCTACGATCTCGTCTACGACGATTCGACCCGCGACAACGACCAGATGGCTGCAAACCGGTCGGCGATCCTCGAAGCACTCATCGAAGGTCTTGGCGCAAGCAAGCTCCGCCTGATGAGGGCTTCCGACCAGGCGACCGCGCCGCTGCCCTTCTAGCCTGATTGAAACCCAGGGGCGCGAAGCGTCCGGACAACGGGATAATCATCGCTCCTTCCAAGCCAGCCATTGCGCTCCTATTCACACCTCTGCAAATAGGCGGAATGCCGCTCGCCAGCCTCCAAGAGATCCGCTCCCGCATCGGCCAGGAGATCGGAACCTCGTCCTGGCTGACGATCGACCAGGGACGGATCGATGCTTTTGCCGAGGCCACCGAGGACCGGCAGTTCATCCATGTCGACAGGGACGCAAAAACGCCGTTCGGCGGGACCATCGCACACGGCTTCCTCTCGCTCTCGCTCCTTTCGAGGATGGGAGCCGAAACAATGCTCATCCCGGACGGGGTGAAAATGGCCGTCAATTATGGCCTGGACCGGGTGCGTTTCCTTGCTCCGGTACGTTCCGGCAAGCGCGTCCGGGGCCGCTTCACGCTTGACTCGGTCGAGGAGAAGGCGCCCGGACAAGTGCTGATGCGGCACATCGTGACGGTCGAGATCGAGGGCGAGGACAAGCCTGCGCTGACTGCCACCTGGCTCGGCCTGATTTTCACTTGAGGAGATATTGATGCGCGACGCCGTGATCGTTTCGACCGCCCGGACCGGCATCGGAAAGGCCTACCGCGGCGCGTTCAACGCGACGCCCTCGCCAACCCTTGCGGCACATCCCATCCGCGCCGCCGTCGAGCGCGCTCGCCTCGACCCCTCGGAAGTCGACGACGTCATCATGGGAGCAGCGCTCCAGCAGGGGGTGCAGACGACGATCGGCCGCACCGCCGCGCTTCGAGCCGGCCTGCCAGTGGAAGTCGCAGGAATGTCGATCGACCGCCAATGCTCCTCGGGCCTCATGTCGATCGCGACGGCCGCGAAACAGGTGATCGTCGACCGGATGAATATCGTGGTCGCCGGCGGCGTCGAAAGCATCAGCCTCGTGCAAACGGGCGAGATGCGCCTCGGTCCCGACCCCGAACTCCTCAGCATGCACAACGGCGTCTACATGCCAATGATCGATACGGCCGAGATCGTCGGCAAGCGCTATTCGATCCCGCGCGAACGCTGCGACGAGTTCGCGCTCCGCTCCCAGCAGCGCACCGCGCAAGCCCAGGCGAGTGGCAAGTTCGACGATGAGATCATCCCGGTGACAGCAAGGATGGCCGTCAAGAACAAGGAGACCGGCGAAGTCTCGATGCAGGAAGTGACGCTGGACCGCGACGAAGGAAACCGGCCCGAGACAACCCTTGAAGGACTGGAAAAACTGGAGCCGGTGCGCGGCCCCGGGAACGTGATCACTGCCGGCAATGCAAGCCAGCTGAGCGATGGCGCGTCGGCGTCCGTCGTCATGGAAGCTTCTCTTGCCGAAAAACGAGGGCTCGATCCGCTCGGCCGCTACATGGGCATGGCGGTTGCAGGAACGGCACCCGAGGAAATGGGCATCGGCCCTGTGTTCGCGGTGCCGAAGCTTCTGAAGCGTTTCGATCTCACCATGGACGATATCGGGCTATGGGAGCTGAACGAGGCCTTTGCAGTCCAGGTCCTCTATTGCGTCGACAAGCTTGGCATTCCCGAGGAGAACCTCAACGTGAACGGCGGCGCGATCTCGATTGGCCACCCTTACGGAATGAGTGGAGCCCGCCTGGTCGGCCACGCCCTCATCGAGGGAAAGCGGCGCGGCGCGAAGCATGTCGTCGTCACCATGTGCGTCGGCGGCGGGATGGGCGCGGCAGGGCTGTTCGAAGTGCTATAAGCAGTTAACCGATTCCTGTCGGGGAACGCTCATGCCTGTCGCCATTGGCCTTCTCGCTGCACTCATCGTCCTCCTTCTCGTGACGATGCTCAAGAGCTTCGGAATCAACCAGGAATATCAACGGGGGGTCCTGTTCCGGCTCGGCCGCCTCGGGCAGACCAAGGGACCTGGCTGGTACTGGCTCATCCCCTTCGTCGACCGGGTCGTAAGGGTCGACCAGCGGATCATCACCTACCAGCTGGAAACGCAGGAGACGATCACCCGGGATGGCGTCGCGGTCAGAGTGAACGCCGTCCTCTGGTTTCGGGCCGATTCCCCGATCCAGGTCGTAACGGCGGTCGAGGACTGGCGCGGGGCCACGGTCCAGGCGGCCGAGACTGCGCTTCGGGACGCGATCGGCCAGAGCGATCTTGATCTCATGCTGAAGGACCGCGCCTCGATCAATCATCGCCTCCAGCAACTGCTTAGAGACGCGTCACTCAAGTGGGGCGTCGAGATTGATTCCGTCGAGATCAAGGATGTCGACATTCCCGAGCAGATGCAGCGCGCCATCGCCAAGGAGGCCGAGGCCGTGCGAGAGAAACGCGCCCGCATCGTGCGGGCGGAAGGAGAGCAGGAAGCTGCGGCCAAGCTGTCCAACGCAGCCGAAGTGATCAGTGCAGCTCCAGGAGCACTCGAGCTTCGGCGCCTCCAGGCGCTCGCCGAAATCGGCGTCGAGCACAACAGTACCATCATCGCGATGCTTCCCGTCGAACTTGTCCATGCCGCCCGCAAGATCGCCGGAATGCCGCCGGCAAGCGGGGAATGACGCGGTCATGAGCGCGGTCCAGCTGATTGCGCTGGCATCGACGGTCAGTC
>DATMHD010000383.1:0-3332 GCA_035555075.1 Sphingomicrobium sp.
GCGGGGGGCGTCCAGTACGTCCATGGCGGCGCTCTAGCCGCCTGCCGGACACAAGCCTAGATGTCGTGCCTGACGAACTTCTCACCCGAAAGGATGAGCGTTTGGGGACGTCCGTCGATGAAGTTCGCAAATGCGGCACGCTCTGGGGACCAGCCGTCCATGCCGACGCGCCAGAGATTGGCGGCGATCGAGGTCATCGGAACCTCGGTGCCGACCCATAGCTTGCCTCCGCGCTCAACAACCACGGCCGGGCCGTACCACGGGTTGTCGTTGACATAGCGTCCGGCGAGTTTCGCAAGCGAAGGATCGGACTTGGCGATCGGGCCGGCCTTTCCATCGCGCCGATAGATATTGGGGCCCCAGCTTGCGCCAACGACCTCACCCGCCCGCCGCTCGAACATCAACGTGAACTCGCGAAAGACCGGGTGCGAGGTTCGGAACTGTTCATCGCCGACGGCCTGGAGCGGTGCCGTTGCACCTGCAGCAACGATCATCAGCGGCCCTCCGGAGCGCACTTGGAAATCGCCAGCTGGTCCGCTGTAGCGGCCGGGATAGGAGGCGGCGTGCGCGAGCGGTGCCTCAAGCGGCGGCGCGGACGGGAGCGGCCGACGGGCGAGGGCATTGGTGAGAGCATCGACCGCAAAGCGGGTGAGGAGCCGCGGCCGATATTCGGCAAAGGCATTGAGGGTCGAACTCGCAAAGGCGCCAACTCCGCTCGTCACGTCCACGTGGAAGGACGAGGAGAAGGAGAGCATGCCTCCCGTGTGATGCAGATAGGGGCGCCCATTGGCCGCCACGTGCATGAGGCCATTGCCATAAGCCATGCCCGGTGCGTCGCTGGGGACGGCGTGGGTTACAAATTGCTTCGCCAGCGAGGCCGGAAGGCCGGGCATTCCCTGTCCCCGAGAAGCACCTGCAAGCGCACTCAGGAATCCCATCATGTCGTCGGCCGTCGAGGCCACGCATCCAGCGCCGGCGGTAACGTCCACCCATGGCGCGGGACGGAGCCCAGTGCCCCTCACGTAAGGTACCAGCTGGTCGGACGGCTCATAGCCTTGAGCGTAAAGAAGACGGTCGGAACCAATGATCGCTCCTCGTGAACGGCTCATTCCAAGCGGAGCAAATATCCGCTCGCGCAGGAGCTGCGCCAATGGCTTGCCGCCGGTGTGGCTCGCAAGGTTGCCGAGGATTTCATAGCCGGTGTTCGAATAATGCCAGTGCTGCCCGGGTCGATAAGCGGTCCATAGACCTCCCTCCGGGAACATCGGCGCGTCACCCGGGAGGCCTGCTACGTGATCGAGCAGGTCCTGGACCTTGATCGCGTTTCCGGTTGGAAGAGGCACTGTGGGGAGAAGGTCGGAGAGGCGGTCGTTCAGGCGGAATCGACCCTCAGCGGCAAATTGGTGCAGCAGCGCTGCCACCATGACTTTGCTGATCGAGCCGATCTGAAAGAGCGTGTCGGGCGTGATCGGCGTCCGCGCGTCGGCGTTCGCATAGCCAAAATTGATGATCGTCCGCTGGCCGCCCGGCGTAACCAGCCCGAGCGTCATCCCGGGAAGGAAGTTATAGTCGAGATCGGCTTTCCCAAAGGCGCGGATCGCAGCGAGGGCGGCAGCGATTTCGGGACGTGGCTGTGCGAAGGCGGGACTGGCGAGCGGTCCTGCGACCGCCGCCGCGAACGCAGCGCTCGTGAACGAGCGCCTGCTCACAAGCAAATCGCCCCCCCGCGCCCGTTCAAGAGACGCGGAGGGGCGATCCAAGTTGATGTTTATCTTGTTCAGGCTTTGCAGGACTGGGCCGGGTGGCCCGGAACTGCGATCTTGGCCGAGCTCGCGGTTGCCGCGCCCTCCACCGAATAACCGCCAGCGGCGGTCATCGGCTTACCGGCTGCGGCAGCGCTGACCTGCGTCGGGCTTCCGCCCTGTTCGGTGCGGACGTTCGCCGTCTTGTTGTCCGACAGCCAGTCGACATAGACGATCTTGTTGTCGGTGCATCGGTAGATCTTGCTGGCGACGATCGAGGGTGGAAGCGCCACCGGACCTTCGGCCGCATTGGTGGCGGGGTCGTTGACCTCCGGACCGCCGGCGACGATCGTGTGGCTTTCCTTGTTGCAGCCGGCTAGCGCTGCGGCTGCCGCAATAATGATGAGCAGAGGGGTGCGAGTCATACTTCCCCAAATTGCGGCGCGGGGCCGCACCGTCAAGGCCGTCGTCTTGCATATTGTCGAAGTGGGACATAGCTTTGTCGATCAGAATGCCCTACCAGGCCGGCAGCAGCGCGCAGCGCATCCGCATTGGGCTAACGGGGCTCGCCTTTGCTTTTCTTCTCGTATTGCTCGGCTCTATCATCAGCCGGTCAAGCCGTGACCATGTGAACAATGCGGCTGAGCAGGCCGCATCCAACGAGCCCAGCGAACCGCTCGCGGAACTTGGTGTTGCGCCGGGATCATCCGAAAGCACGAACGTCAGCAACAACAGCGCCGGCGTGAAAAAATGACCGGCGCGCCTCGACGCGCGCTTCTTTTCGGCCTTCTTGCACTTCTTGTCGCAGCGCTTCTGATCGTTGCGAGCAGGCGAGAAAGTGGGGGCGCCCTGGCGCCCAAAGCCGGCAACGCGCCAACTCTCCTCCTGCTGACGAGCCTCCCCATTGTGTTCAACGAGGATTTCAGCCTCAGCGGCGGAGGATCGCCGGTGCTGAAGCGGCTATCGGGCTCCTACCGTGTCGTTCCGATCAGTGTGACAAGCTCGGCGGAGCTCGCCAGGGGCAATTTGCTGCTGATGGCTCATGCCTCTTCGCAGACCGCGGAAAATCTTGTCGCTCTCGACGGTTGGGTCCGGCGGGGAGGGCGAGTTCTTGTCCTCGCCGACCCGCTCCTTGAATGGCCCAGCAAGCGGCCGCTTGGTGATCGGCTTCGCCCTTCGCCGATGTTCATGGACACAGGCCTCCTTGCCCATTGGGGGCTTACACTGGTCGCGCCCGATCAACGGGGAGCGAAGGTGCGGACGCTCGGCAGCTACCGCGTGCTCACCCTGTCCTCAGGCTATCTTGAAGGTGGCTGCAAGATCGGAACTGGAGCGCTCGACGCCGACTGCAGGATCGGAAAGGGTCACGCAATCGTGATCGCGGATGCCGATTTTCTAAATACGCCGGCCCTCGGCGAAGACGCTTCCCACAATCTCGACGCGCTGATGGAAGAGCTTGCCCGCCTGGCGAATTCATGATTCGGGAGAACCACAGACTTATCCACAGGGCGGGGAGATGAGGAGAAGGAAAGCAACTGCCCGACGTTGGGCATTAAAAACCGCTGAAATCCGCCATTACCCATTAAATCC
>DATMHD010000384.1:0-5880 GCA_035555075.1 Sphingomicrobium sp.
CCATTGATCTGGCCCGCGAAGAACAATCCGCGGATGTCGCGAGCTTCCAAGCTCTGGTTAAGGCGCCTTGGGTCTACATACTCATACTCGACGGCATAACCCGGCCTGACGATCCGCGCGCGCTCAAGGCCGGGAATGGATCGAACAAATGCCTCCTGCACGTCCGTCGGGAGCGAGGTCGAGATCCCATTGGGATAAACGAGATGATCGTCGAGACCCTCAGGCTCGAGAAATATCTGATGCGCGTCGCGGTCTCCGAACCTTTTCACGTTGTCCTCGATAGACGGGCAATATCGGGGACCCCTCCCCTCGATCGTACCCGCGAACAGGGGAGACCGGTCGAAATTTGCGCGGATGATGTCATGAGTGAAAAGGGTCGTCCGGGCGATGGCGCAACTCAGCTGAGGCTGTGCATCGCCGTCGTGGAGCGCCGACATCGTCCAGTGTTCGCGATCGCTCGGCTGATCTTCCAGGCGCGACCAATCGACGGTTCTTCCGTCCAGCCGCGGCGGAGTCCCCGTTTTGAGGCGCCCCTGCCCAAGGCCGATCTCCCTTACCTGGCATGCGAGGACCTTCGATGCCTGCTCGTCCCGCCGACCCCCCTCGAGGACCTGCTCGCCGACGAACATTCGTGCGTCGAGGAACGTTCCGGTCGCGATGACCACGGCCCGGCACGAAAGCCGTCCGACGCTTGTCTCCACTCCGGCCACTCCGGCGCCGCGCACGACAAGCCTCAGTGCCTCACCCGGAACAAGCTCGACGCTTGAGCAATCGAGCAACGAGCTCACAGCCTGACGATAACGCCGGCGATCCGCCTGCACCCGCGGTCCCCAAACCGCAGGTCCCTTGCTGCGATTCAACATTCGGCGATGAATCGCCGCGCGGTCAGCCGCGGACGCCATCAGCCCGTCGAACACGTCGAGCTCGCGTACCAAATGCCCCTTCCCGACTCCGCCGATCGACGGATTGCAGGACATCTGACCGGCGTCCTGCGGGCGGAAGGTCAATAGCGCGACCCGAGCCCCGCGCCGCGCTGCTGCGGCAGCAGCCTCGCAGCCGGCATGGCCGGCGCCGATCACCACAATGTCGTGCATGCCCTCACCTTAGCTCAGGAACGTTTCACGTGAAACATCATGCTCACTTGCCGAGGCAAAAACGGCCGAACAGGGCATCCAGCACGTCTTCAATTCCGGCGCGACCAGTGAGCCTGTCAAACGCTGTGCGAGCGAGCCTAAGGTCCTCCGCAATCAGCACCAGGTCACGGGCCGAACCAGCATCCGACAGGGCCCTGGCCGCCTCGCTGATATGTCGCGCCTGGCGTCGGTTCAGCGCAATCGCATCATCGCCGGGCAAAATCGAACGAGCCTCTGCTTCGATCTGCTCGATTAACGCAGTGACACCCTCGCCGGTGACGGAGGAGACCGGCAACGCGCCGGAGCCATCTGCTTCACCCGCCACAAGGTCGGCCTTGGGCTTCACCCGAAGGAGCCGGGGGTGATCGGGAGCGCTTGCCTCCTCGCCAAGCCACACCAAGACATCGGCAGCCATCGCAAGTTTCCGGGCGCGCTCGACGCCGATGGATTCCACCTCGTCCCGGGTCTCGCGCAGGCCGGCGGTATCCGTAAGTTTGATGGGCAGCCCGCCAAGCGACACGGGGACGTCGATATAGTCTCTGGTGGTCCCCGCGGTAGCGGTTACTATCGCTCGTTCTTCACCGACTATAGCATTGATAAGGCTTGATTTTCCAGCGTTTGGTGGTCCGGCGATGACCACGCTCACGCCTTCTTTCAGAGGCTCGATGCGTGGTTGTTCTAGCCAACTTGAAAGTTCACTCGCAAGTGCGGCGCAGTCCGCCAGCAAGGAAGCGTCGAGCCGCTCGTCCTCCTCGTCATAATCAATTGCACGCTCTGCGCGCGCCGAGAATTCAAGAAGGCGGCGTTGCCAATCAGCGATCTGGCTCCGCAGACCTCCTTCCGCAAGAAGGAGCGCCGCCTTCCGCTGCGATTCCGTCTCGGCCTCGATGAGGTCCGCAAGGCCTTCAGCTTCAGTCAGATCTATCCGGCCATTTTCAAAAGCACGCCTCGTGAACTCCCCGGGGCGAGCCTCTCGGAGACCCTCGACGAGCACCAGGGCCGCAAGGAGAGCATCGACCACCGCCCGGCCACCATGACACTGGAATTCGACGACATCCTCGCCTGTCGAACTTGCCGGAGAATCGAAGCTTAGCACCAACGCCTGGTCGAGGAGGTCCGCCGTCACTGGATGGCGCAGCTCCCGTACGACGGCTGTTCGAGCCGCCGGCAAGGTTCCCGCAATCCGTGTACCGGCGGCCTTGGCGCGCGGTCCGCTAATTCGGATCACCGAGATCGCAGCCGGCGGCCTGCCGCTCGACAAGGCAAAGATGGTGTCCGTCACCAAGCGGCCTAGCTGAAAAGTGGCGCCACCACCGGCGCAACATGCCCTGCGCCTTCATAGATCATTCTCAAGGCGACCCACAGGATCACGGCCAGTCCTATCCAGGCGATCCAGCGATATCGATCAATGTACCGCGCAATCACGTTGGCTGCGACACCCATCAGCAGCACCGACAACACAAGCCCGAAGACAAGTACATAGGGATGCTCTCGTGCGGCGCCTGCAACTGCGAGCACGTTGTCAAGGCTCATGCTGACATCGGCAAGGGCAACGCCCCATGCAGCCCGGGCGAAGGTCTTCGCTGGCCTCACGCCCGAATGCTCGTCCCCGGCAATCTCGTCGGAGCCTGCGCTCTCAGGTTCGCCCCGCAATTCCCTGAACATCCTCCAGGCGACCCAAAGCAGAAGGATACCGCCGGCAAGAACGAGGCCGACGATCTGAAGCAGCTGAGATACGAGCAAGGCAAACGCGATCCGGAGGACCAGCGCCGCTGCAACGCCGATCCAGATGACCTTCCTGCGCTGCTCGGCCGGAAGGCCGGCGGCCAACGCCCCGACAACAATGGCATTATCGCCCGCGAGGACGATGTCGATGAAGAGAATTTGGAGAAACGCCGAAATGGCGCCGGTCGTGATGAGGCCGGGATCCATGTACATCAGGCCTAGCCGAAACCAATCACGTGTCTCAAGCCCACGACATGTTCTCCGCCCATGAAACCTTCGTAGATCATGCTGCAGGCAACCCAGAGGATCACCGCAAGACCGATGTAATTGATCCAGTGATGCCGCTGGATCAGCTTTGCGACATAATTGGCCGCAAAGCCCATGAACAGGACTGAGAAAGTCAGTCCCACCACCAGCAATGCCGGGTTCTGACGCGCGATCGACGCGACAAGAAGGACATTGTCTAGGCTCATGCTGAGATCGGCGACCGTGATCGCCACCGCAGCCTGCAGGAGGGTCTTGCTCGCAGGCGGACCCTCGACCGTCGGGGTAGCTGGATCGTCGGCCACGATATCGGCCTTGGGATGCAGCGTCCGCCACATGTTGTAAGCAACCCACAACAGGAGGAGACCGCCGGCGAACATGAGGCCTGTGATCTTCAGCAGCTTTGTCGCCAGAACTGCGAAGACGATCAGGAACAGCAGGGCCATCCCGACACCGAACATCAGGACCTTGCGTCGGTCACGGGCCGGAAGACCAGAGGCTAGCGAGCCCATGATCACGACATTGTCGCCGGCCATGGTGAGATCGCCGATGATGATCTGTCCAAGCCTCGCAAGCCCGCCGGCGGTGAAGATCGCCCCGAAGTCGAAGCTTTCGAACACCGCCTCTTTGGGCCTTACTGGTTCATCGATGCGAAGAAGTCCTCGTTCGACTTCGCGTCCTTCATCTTGTCTAGGAGGAACTGCATCGCGTCGACCGTGCCCATCTGCATCAGGATCCTGCGCAGAACCCACATCTTCGTGAGGGTTCCCTGTTCCACCAGCAGCTCTTCCTTTCGGGTGCCGGATTTGCCGACGTCCAGCGACGGGAAGATGCGCTTATCGGCGACCTTGCGATCAAGGACGATTTCGCTGTTGCCGGTGCCCTTGAACTCCTCGAAGATGACCTCGTCCATCTTGGATCCGGTATCGATCAACGCTGTTGCAATGATCGACAGCGACCCGCCTTCCTCAATGTTGCGCGCAGCGCCAAAAAAGCGCTTGGGCCGCTGCAAGGCATTTGCATCGACGCCGCCCGTCAGCACCTTGCCCGAGCTCGGAACGACGGTGTTGTACGCTCGTCCAAGGCGCGTGATCGAATCGAGCAGGATCACGACATCCTTCTTGTGCTCGACGAGGCGCTTTGCCTTTTCGATCACCATCTCGGCTACCTGGACGTGACGGCTCGCAGGTTCGTCGAACGTCGAGGAAATGACTTCACCGTCGACCGAGCGCTGCATGTCGGTCACCTCTTCCGGGCGCTCGTCGATCAGCAGTACGATCAGGATCACCTCGGGATTGTTGTCCGTGATGGCTCGGGCGATATTCTGAAGAAGCACGGTCTTGCCGGTTCTTGGCGGCGCGACAATCAGTGCGCGCTGGCCCTTGCCTAGCGGTGACACGATGTCGATCACTCGCGCCGATTTGTCCTTGATAGTGGGATCGAGCGTGTCCAGCCGGAGCTTCTCATCGGGATAGAGCGGGGTGAGGTTATCGAAATTCACCCGGTGGCGGACAGTTTCGGGATCATCGAAGTTGATCGTGGTGACCCGGGTGAGCGCAAAATAGCGCTCGCCCTCCTTGGGTCCGCGGATTTCGCCTTCAACCGTGTCGCCGGTGCGAAGACCAAAGCGCCTGACGATCGAGGGCGCCACGTAAATGTCATCCGGCCCTGCGAGATAATTGGCCTCAGGGGAACGCAGGAAGCCGAAGCCGTCGTTCAGGACCTCGATCGTGCCCGACCCCATGATCTCAACGCCATTTTCGGCCTGGACCTTGAGGATCGAGAACATGAGATCCTGCTTGCGCATCGTGGATGCGCCTTCGACGCCCATTCCCTCAGCCATTGCGACCAGGTCGGCGGGTGTCTTTTTCTTCAAGTCTTTCAGATGCATGTGGATAGTCTTTTCTTGGGGGATGGTGCTCGAGCTTCTCAAACTTGGTCGAAAGCTGAGACGCGGCAGGACGCCGCGACATGGGAGGGAAGGAACGACACCAAGCTATTTAAGGAAACTGGCCTGCGCCGCTCTTGCTTGGAGGTATGTTGGCCCTGCCTCCCTGTCAATCAGCCCTGGAGGATCGGAGCGCCGAAACGTTCAGAAAGGGCGAACGATCACCAGAACAACGATGAGCGCTGCAGCAATGCCGGGAATTTCATTGATCATCCGGACGGCCTTTCCCGACAGCGGCCGCTGACCGCCGGCCAGCTTCTTTCCATATGAGCCAAGCCAACCCTGGTAAGCGCTCAAGGCGATGACGAGGAGGAGCTTGGCGTGAAACCAGGCTTGGTTCCAGGCGCCGACATGGAAGGCAAGCATCAGGCCAAGCGCCCAAACGACAATGATTGCCGGAGTGAGGATGATGCCGCGCACCCGCGCTTCCCGCTCGTTCCAGGCGCGATCCTCGTGAGATCCTACCGATGTTTCCTGATGGTAGACGTACAAGCGTGGAAGGAGAAACAGGCCGGCCATCCAGAAAATGACGAAGGTGATGTGTGCAGCTTTCACCCACGGGTAGGCCAGACCGAGCCAGCCGACATAGTTGTTCAGCGTTCCCCCTTCACCAGCGCAATCAGCTGCTCGACATGGGCGATTGGCGTATCCTGAAGGATCCCGTGCCCCAGATTGAAGATGTGAGGCCGCGCAGCGAAAGCGTCAAGGATTCGGCCGACGGCCAGGTCCAAGGGCTCGTTTCCGGAAATCAATGCAAGTGGGTCGAGATTGCCTTGGAGCGGAAGATCGTCCGGAAGCTCCTTGGCAGCC
>DATMHD010000385.1:0-2340 GCA_035555075.1 Sphingomicrobium sp.
GGGACGGCATCCCGCACTAACTTCAAGGCTTCCGCGCCCGTCATGTGCTTCAAGAGGTCAGGATCCGCGCCATAGCTGCGCAAGCACTCGGACCCCCCGAACCAGCGCCATTTCTCGATGAGATCCGCTTCGCCGGACAGAATGCGAAGCAGGACCTCTTCGTGGTTTCCGAGCAGGAACACCGTTTTCACGCCGGGCCGCCGACAGGTTCGCACACGTTCGACAACTTGCGCGGAGCTCGGGCCACGGTCGATCAAGTCGCCGACAAAGATGAGCAGCGTATCCTCGTCGCCGCGCGCGTCGCCATCGGCCTCAATCTTCGCCAGCAAGCGGTCGAGCAAATCGAGGCGCCCGTGCACGTCGCCTATGGCATAGGCGCGGCCCTTTCCCCCTGCTGGGGAATGAGCGGACTTGCGAGAGAACATAAACATCCTTGGTCGACTCGTGGCGGCGCCAAGCGTCTCCACATGCGGCGCTATATCAAAGCTGAACGAAGGCTTTGTTAGGCGCTTAGTAGTTGGAAACGCGGGATCGCAACGTCAAACGCACTGCCGTCCTCGTCGACTAGCCGGTAAGTGCCGCTCATCGTGCCAGTCGGAGTCTCCAGCGGGCACCCGGATACGTAGTCGAAGCTGGCGCCCGGGGCGATCAGCGGCATCTCTCCGACAACGCCTTCGCCCTGGACCTCATGAGCAGTGCCGTGTCCGTCAACGATTTGCCAACGGCGCGACAGCAGCTGAACCGCGACTTCAGAGCCATTCTCGATCCTGACATGATAGGACCAGAACCAGCGCCCCGCCGAAGGATCCGACTGCTCGGCCAGAAAGCTGACCGCGACCCTGACTGCGATGTCGCGCGTCACCGCGACGTTGGGGAACAACATGGCGAGAGCGTCGGCGGTCACGGTCAATACCTAGGCGAGACCGGCAGCACGGCGCAACCGCTCTACGAGCCTCGCCCGAGCCTCAATGATGTTCGCGGAGCGATCGTTGAGCACGTCCCGCCGCAGGAAATGGCCGGTTAGCTCCAGCCCCTGGACGATGTCCGGCCACGACGCCTTGCCTCCAAGGCGGACGAAAGCAGGAAGTCCAAGGAGCCGTTCCATGTAAGGCTCGGCTTCGCCAGCACTGACGGCGCGGCCGGACTTGGGGCTAACCGCGACCAGCTCCTCATTGGATCCCGTCACCACGCATTGATCGAGGTCGAGACCGAAGCCCAGCTCCGCGAGCAAGAGCAGTTCATAGCGGACGACCGCCACACCCCAACCACTCGCCGATGGGGCTGCCTCGATCGCATCGAGCAGGCCGTCGAGAACGCTGTAGAGCGCGGGATAGGGCTGACCTTCCGGGAGTGCGGTCGCGGTGAGGACCGACGCCCATTCGATTGCTGCTGCCGGTAGCGGCTCCGACAGCAATGGACCGCGGCTGTGCACCAGCTCGATCGTGGCTTGGGGCAGCTGCGTATCGATCCTTGCGGAAAGGAGGGCCTGCACCTTGTTGCCGGGAATGAGGACCGGCCGCATGCGCCGGCCTCGTGCTCCCCGAACATAGGCTGCTTGCAGGCCATGGCTGGGGGTCATCAGCCTGATGATCGCTCCGTGTTCACCATGGTTGCGGAGAGCGCAGACGATGGCCTCGGTCTCGATTCTCATCCGCGTGGGTGGAAGTAATCGTAGAGCTGGCGCGCCGTCGCCTTGCTGATGCCGGGCGCTTTCTCGAGATCCTCCAACGCCGCGCCCTTGACTGCCCGGGCAGTGCCGAAATGCATCAGTAGCGCCCGCTTGCGGGTCGGCCCGATGCCTGGAACCTCGTCAAGCGTCGAGGTGGTCAGCGACTTGGCGCGCTTCGCCCGGTGCGTGCCGATCGCAAACCTGTGTGCCTCATCGCGCAGTCGCTGAAGATAGAATAGCAGCGCAGAGTTCGGCGGAAGCGTGATCTCGCGGCCGCCGGGCAGGTGGAAGACTTCGCGGCCCTCCCTGCCGTGATGCGGGCCCTTGGCGACCCCGACGACCGGGACATCATGCACTCCGGCATCTTCCATGATTTCGCAAACCGCCGAGAGCTGGCCCTTGCCCCCGTCGATCAGGATGAGGTCCGGCCATTCCCCCGTGGTTCGATCAGGATCGTCCTTCTCAAGCCGCGCGAAACGCCGCTCCAGGACCTCACGCATCATACCGAAGTCGTCGCCCGGCGTGATCCCGGACTTGATGTTGAACTTGCGATAACTGTTCTTGCGGAAGCCCTCGGGTCCCGCGACGATCATCGCGCCGGTCGCGTTAGTGCCCATGATGTGGCTGTTATCGTAAACCTCGATCCGCTTCGGAACGTCGGCCAGCTCGAA
>DATMHD010000386.1:0-3379 GCA_035555075.1 Sphingomicrobium sp.
TGTTGCCACCTTGGCGAAGGATCTCGACGGCTTCGGCCCGGAAACATCGCCATGGCGCATTCTTGCCACCATGCTTCTTGATCGGAGCGAGCAGGTGAGGAACATCGGGCGCTCGAGCGACATCCGAGACCGCATCAAGGGCGTCGCGCTGTGGCAGCTGCTGACTTTCTGCGCCGGCCTTCCAGCGGCCAAGGGCAGGCCGGTCACGGCCATGCTCGAGCGGGTCAGTCGTCTCGTCCTCCTCTCTGAAGAGCGCGACCTGAGGCAGATGCCGTCCGCGGCGGATGCGATGGACGCGGTCCGGCTGATGACCGTGCATGGCTCCAAGGGACTGGAGTTCGAGGCGGTGCACATTCCGGGCATGACCAAGGCGAGCTTCCCCGGCAGCCGCCGCCCGCCGCGGTGCCTTCCGCCCGACGGGATGATTTTCGGAAGCGAGGGGCTGACCGGCCGCGAGGCCGTCAACCGCGGTCACGACGAAGAGGAGGAGTGCCTGTTCTTCGTCGCTCTGTCGCGGGCGAAGCGGCTCCTCCGACTCTATGCCGCGACGACGCAGGCCAACGGGAGCAATCGCAATCCGTCCGATTTTCTCGGCAAGATTGCCGGCCATGTCCGGACGCTCCAGCCTGCGCCCTTGCTGCTCCCCGACACGGAGGATCCCGCTCGCCGGGTGGAACTTGCCGGGATCGGCGAGCTGGTGATCACCCACGAAGAGCTGCAGCTCTTCAACAAATGCCCGCTTCGCTATTTCTACACGCATCTCCTGGGGGTCCCCGGCGCCCGACGGTCGACCGGCTTCGCTCGAATGCACGACGTCATTTACAAGGTGCTTGGCTGGCTTCGCGACGAACCGGAGGGGCAGAGCGCAAGCCTCGACGCCACCCGCGAGCGCTTTGCCGGGGAGTGGCAGGAACGAGGCCCGCTCGATGATCCCAATGCCGAGGTGTTCCGCGAGACGGCGGCAGGCCTGGTCGATTATCTAATCGAATGCCGCGAAGGGTCTGACCACACCAAGCCGGACCCCGTCACCCTGGCGTTCGACGGGCTGTCGGTCACGATCCTTCCGGACGAAGTGCGCGCGGCGGCCGACGGTCTCCGCCTGCGGCGGATCAGGACCGGCAAGAAGGGCAAGAGCGAGGTCGATGACGACATCGCCTACGCCCTCTACGTGCTTGCAGCACAAGCGGCGTTCGATGGAGCGCCGGTCGAAGCGGTGCATCTTACGGATCGGGCAGTCACGCCGGTTGAGTTCACTCCCACGAAGCTGAAGAACCGGCAAACAAAGATCGCCGGCCTGACCGCGAGGATAGCGAGCGGCGACTTCCCGCCGGACCCCGACGACGAGCGCAAATGCCCTCGGTGCCCGCATTTCATCACATGCGGAGCCGTTCCCGAGGGTCCGCTCTCGCTCGACCTGTAGGGCGGACGAGAAGAATCTTCGGCCAAGCTTCCCGCTTCGCCGCAACCCGTCCGGTTCACCCCGATGACGTTCACTTAGGAGCTTAGCCCGTGACCGAGCCTGTTATCGTCTGTCCGAACTGCAGCCATGAGATCAAACTGACTGAGTCGCTCGCGGCGCCGCTCGTCGAGGAAGCGAACCGCGGGTTCGAGGAAAGGCTCCGCGCGAAGGACGCGGAGATCGCCGAGCGCGAGAAGAGTCTCGCCGAACGGGCCGAACGCCTTGCCGATGAGAAGACCCGCCTCGAGACCGAGGTCACGTCGCGCGTGGATGAGGCGCGCGCGGCCATTGCAGCGCAGGAGGCGGCGAAGGCGAAGGCCGCCGCAGAGGCGGACGTCGCGAGCCAGCGCGAGCAACTGGAGGCGCTACAGGCGCAGATTCGCGAGAAGGACGACAAGCTCGCCGAGGCGCAGCGTGCGCAGGCCGATGCCATGCGCAAAACCCGTGAGCTTGCCGACAAGGAACGTGAACTGGATCTCACGATCGAGACCCGGCTCGCCGACGCCATCGACGCGGTCCGGGCGAAGGCGAAGCAGGATGCCGAGGACGCTCTGATGCTGAAGCTCCGCGATAAGGACGACACGATTCAATCGATGCAGCGCCAGATCGAGGAGCTGAAGCGGCGCTCGGAACAGGGGTCGCAGCAGCAGCAGGGCGAGGTGCTCGAGATTGAAATCGAGTCGCTCCTTCGGACGACCTTCCCGTTCGATGCGATCGAGCCCGTCGCGAAGGGCGAGTTCGGCGGCGACCTGGTGCAGCGGGTCAGTACTGCCAATGGAAGCCCGGCCGGCGCGATCCTATGGGAAACCAAGCGCACGCGCCGCTGGCAGGACGGCTGGCTCGCCAAGCTCCGCGCGGACCAGCGCGCCGGCAATGCCGACGCGGCCATCATCGTTTCCGAAGCCTTGCCGAAGGACATCGAATCTTTCGGGCTAGTCGATGGCGTCTGGGTCGCTTCCTTGAAATGCGCCATTCCCGTCGCCGTGGCGCTCCGGGAGCTCCTCCTGTCCGTGGCCGCGGCCCGCGTTGCGGGCGAAGGTCAGCAGACCAAGATGGAGATGGTCTACCAATATCTGACGGGCCAGCGCTTCCGTCAGCGCGTCGAGGCCCTGGTCGAGCAGCTGAGCCTAATGCAGGCTGACCTCGACCGCGAGCGCAAGGCAATGCAGCGGCTTTGGGCCAAGCGCGAGCAGCAGCTACGCGTGATGTCTGGTGCGACGGCGGGCATGTATGGCGATCTCCAGGGCATCGCCGGGCGCAGCATCAAGGAGATCGATGCGCTCGACGTTCTCCTACTCGCTGGGCCGGACGGTGACGCAGAGCTGGAGGGCGCCGGCGTTGAGGACTGATTCCGCTTCGATGTCGAACTGGGCTCGGCGAGCCGATTACCGGCAGCTTCCTAAATTCTTTAGAGTTCAAAGAGCACCCGTCATCCCACTTGGTTCAGGAGGTGTCATCCAGCGCCGCTGAAGCGCGGAGAAAGTGTGGGACGGATGGTGGTAGTGATTTTACTAAAGTTCGAAAAAGTCTGCGGACTATCGCCACTTAGTGCTTGACTATGGTGACCCCAACGGCAGTCGAACCCATTTGGACGAGCATCGCGTCAGGTGCGAAGCCCGAGATCGGCGGCCGTGAAGCTGTCGGCGGCTGCATTCTGGTAAAGGGCGTCCAATGTCGGGCCCATGGCAAGAAGTGCAGCTATTCGCTGGATCATTTGTCGGAGCCAGCGGCGCTCCTCGTCATCGAGCGGTCTGCCTTCCCGGCGGTCGGCTTGGCGATAGCCTAGCCATTTCTTGAGGACCGGATAGCCGCCCAGCTGATAGAGCCAGACGGCCTCGGGCACGTGGGCAAAATGGGTCTCTGCGTTCAGGAACAGATCGCCTGTCTGTTCGCCCCACGCTTGCTCCCACGCCTCAGCCG
>DATMHD010000387.1:0-13508 GCA_035555075.1 Sphingomicrobium sp.
AGCAGGGCCTCGAACACGTCCATCTGGAGCTCGAGGCGGTCAGCCTCTTCCGCATCGATTGTGAAATGGACGTCCGCCTTCGACGCCATGAGCGCGAGTTCTCGGGCGACCGGGATGACCGCCGCGAGCGCTTCGTCGCGATGGGTGAATTCAAATCGTGGATGAAGCGCGGTCAGCTTGACCGAGATCCCGGGTGACTACCTGAAGCCGCCCTTGGCGTCCTTAGCGATGCGCGCCAGCGCGCCGCGGTAGGCAGCAGCGTAACGCTCCGCATCCTCGAAGGTCTTCGCCGCCTCGCCGAGCATGTCGAAACTATGGCTGAGACCCTGCCGGCGCTCGGGCTCGGCACGCTTCAGCGCTTCATCGATCGTCCGGCCGAACACGAAATTCCGCCCCAGGATCTTCATTGCCTCGCGCACGGCGGTGCGGACCACGGGCTCGCCCAAGCGGCCAACGGCGCGTCCCAATGCAGCCTTCCAATTGCCAGAACGGTCCTGCGCGTTCTCCAGCACCTTGCCGGTGAGCAGAAGCGAGAATGTCGCAGCATTCACAAAGGCCGAATCCGAACGACCGAGCTTTTCCGACCAGTCCGGCCCCGCCAACTTGTCGGCGATCAGCTCATCCGCGGTGTGCGCGTCCGGGATCCTGAGGAGCGCCTCGGCAAGGCACATCATTGCAATGCCCTCGTCGGAGCCAAGGTCATAGGCATGAAGGAAGGCATCGATCCCGGAGGGCTTGTGGGCGCGGACGCCCTTCACAAGCGCACGGGCCGTTGCATTGGCTTCGCCGCGCTCTCGAGCATCGAGCCGAGCCTGGCCGATACGCTCGAGTGCGACCTGCTCTTCGTCAGGTCTGTAGGCGAGCCTCAGCTCGGCCCGGTCGATGGCTTTGGGAGCGGCCACGCGCTCCCTCGTTACGCGAGCTGCCCGTGGCAATGTTTGTACTTCTTGCCCGAGCCGCACGGGCACGGCGCATTCCGGCTGATGGGGGCTTCGGCGACGTTTCCTGCCTCGTCACGCTGCGGCATCTGCGGCTGCGGAATGTTCAGGAGCGGAACGTTCGGCATCAGGCCCCGTGCCGCGGCATCGATGTCGGCCGTGTCGTCATCGGCCGAGAACGGATCGAGGTGCTGGGTGATGAAGTCCGGAAGCACTGGCGGCGGCGCCGGCTCCAGCTGGACCTGCGCCCGCATCAGGAAGCGCGTAACCTCCTCGCGGATGGATACCAGCAGCCGCTCGAAAAGAAGGAACGCCTCCTGCTTATATTCGTCGATCGGCTTCTTCTGCGCATAGCTGCGCAGGTGGATGACCTGGCGAAGAGCATCGAGCGTCGCGAGATGTTCCTTCCAATGGTGATCGAGCGTCTGGATGAGGACCTGCTTTTCAATGTCCTGCCAGCGGGCAGCCTCGAGATCCTCGAGCTTCTTCGCCATGGCCTCGTCTGCAAGCTTCTGGACCCGCTCGGTGATCATCTCGGGATGGACGGCTTCCTCCTGGAGCCAGTCATCGATCGGCGGCTGCAAGGCGAATACTTCGTCGATGCCCTCTTTCAGCGCCTCGACGTTCCACTGCTCGGGATAGGTGCCTTCCGGACAATTGACGCCGACAATCGCAGTAACGGTCTCGGCCCGCATGTCGCTGATGACGTCGCTGACATTGTCCGCATCCATGATGTCCGAGCGCTGCTCGTAGATGACCTTGCGCTGGTCGTTCATCACGTCGTCGAACTCGACGACCTGCTTGCGGATATCGTAGTTTCTCGCCTCGACCTTCTTCTGCGCGGTCTCGATCGCCTTGGAGATCCAGCGGTGGGTCAATGCCTCACCCTGCTCGAGCTGGCTGTTCATCAGGCGGGCGAACATCGTCTGCGGACCGAAGATCCGCAGAAGATCGTCGTCGAGACTGAGATAGAATTTGGAAAGGCCCGGGTCGCCCTGTCGGCCTGAGCGGCCGCGCAACTGGTTGTCGATGCGCCGGCTCTCGTGGCGCTCGGTGCCGAGGACATAAAGTCCCCCGACCTCGAGCACGCGGCGCTTCTCGGCAACGATCTCGTCGCGGATCTTCTCGGCCCGGGCATCATATTCGGGTGTACCAGCTGCAAGGTCCGGATGCTCATCCTGCATCCGGAACTCGAGATTGCCGCCAAGCTGGATGTCGGTGCCCCGGCCGGCCATGTTGGTGGCGATGGTCACCGCTCCCAAGCGGCCCGCCTGCGCCACGATGTGCGCCTCCTGCTCGTGGAAGCGGGCGTTCAGGACCGAATGCTTGATCCCTCGCTGATGGAGGAATTCGGAAAGCATCTCGGACTTCTCGATCGAGACGGTACCGACCAGCACCGGCTGGCCCTGTTCCTGCTTGGAGTTGATCTCGTCCGCGATCGCTCCGAATTTCTCCTGCATCGTCTTGTAGAAGACATCGTCCTCATCGACCCGCTGCACGGACACATTGGTCGGAATCGCGACGACGTTCATCTTGTAAATGTCGAAGAATTCCGGCGCTTCGGTCATCGCCGTGCCGGTCATGCCCGAGAGCTTCGGGTACATCCGGAAATAATTCTGGAAGGTGATCGAGGCGAGCGTCTGGTTCTCAGGCTCGATGTCGACGCCTTCCTTGGCTTCGACGGCCTGGTGGAGGCCATCGGACCAGCGACGCCCGTCCATCATCCGGCCCGTGAACTCGTCGATGATGACGACCTTGCCGTCCTTGACGATGTAATCGATGTCCCGCTTGAACATCACATTGGCCTTCAGGGCCTGGTTCAAGTGGTGGACGACCTGCGTGTTCGCGATGTCGTAGAGATTGCGGCCCTCGATGAGGCCGGCGCCTTCGAGCAGTCGCTCGGCCTTCTCGGTGCCCTCTTCGGTAAGCACAACGCTCTTTTGCTTCTCGTCCTTGTCATAGTCGGGCGCCTGAAGCGATTTCACGATGCCATCGACGGCAATGTAGAGGTCGGACTTGTCATCGGTCGGACCCGAGATGATGAGCGGAGTCCTCGCCTCGTCGATGAGGATCGAGTCTACCTCGTCGACGATCGCGAAATTGAATGGCCGCTGGACCATCTGGTCCCGGCTGTATTTCATATTGTCGCGAAGATAGTCGAAGCCGAGCTCGTTATTGGTCGCGTAAGTGATGTCCGAATTATAGGCCTCGCGGCGCTGCTCGTCGGTGAGGTTTGGAACGATGACGCCGACGCTCATGCCCAAGAACCGGTAGATCTGGCCCATCCAGTCGGCGTCGCGACGGGCAAGATAGTCGTTCACGGTGACGACGTGGACGCCTTTCCCCTCGAGCGCGTTGAGGTAGACTGCAAGCGTTGCGACGAGCGTCTTTCCTTCACCGGTCTTCATCTCGGCGATCTCGCCGCGATGGAGCGCGATCGCGCCGATCAGCTGGACGTCATAATGACGCTGGCCGAGTGTCCGCATGGCAGCTTCGCGAACGGTCGCGAACGCCTCGGGCAGAAGGTTGTCCAGCTTTTCGCCTCCTGCGAGACGTTGCCGGAACAGATCGGTCTGCCCGCGCAATTCCTCGTCCGAAAGCGCGTGAATGTTCGCCTCGAACCCATTGATCGCGTCGACATATTTGCCGAGGCCACGGACATAGCGATCGTTTGCCGATCCGAAGATGCTTTTTGCCACTGAGGCGAACACGTGAATTCCCTTAAAAACCCGTGCGCTGCAGAAAGGGCGTAAAGCTCCCGCCGACGCTCTGGGAAATTGCGTCGGGCGATGTAAGGACGCCCCCCCTTATAGTCAATTAAGGTGGATCGTTATGGGACTGACTGGCGGATGCATGTGCGGTGCAGTGCGCTACGAGCTTAAGGGCGATCCGTTCGATTGCGGCTGGTGCCATTGCCGGACCTGCCAGTTGACCAGCGGAGCTCCAGCGATGGTCTTCGCATGCGTTGCCGCGCCCGATTTCGCCTGGACCGACGGAGAGGAGAAGGTGAAGAGGGTGCGTTCCTCGAGCTTCGGCCACCGCAGCTTCTGCGGAGAGTGCGGAACGCCCTTCCTGATGAAGGTCGATCACCAGCCCGAGACAGTCGATTTCAGCGTCGCCACGCTTGACGAGCCCGAGACGATCGCGCCGGCTTTCCACATCTTCTGGGGCAGCCGGATCGAATGGCTCAAGATCGACGACAATCTGCCAAGGCACGACAAATTCCGTCCCGACACGAGAGGCCTCACGGGGACGGAACCGCCGAAATGAACAGCTAGAGGTTACCTTCGAGCCACTGCTGGATCTGGCTGCGCGGAGCCGCGCCAACCTTCTGCGCGACCGGCTGGCCGCCCTTGAACAGCAGCATGGTCGGGATACCGCGGACGCCATAGCGGCTCGGCGTATCCGGATTCTCGTCGATGTTGAGTTTGGCGATGGTGACCTTCTCACCAAGCTCGCCCGCGATCTCCTCGAGGGCGGGCGCGATCATGCGGCAAGGCCCGCACCATTCGGCCCAGAAATCCACAAGGACAGGACCCTCGGAACCGAGGACGTCGGACGCAAAACTCTGGTCGGTGACCGTCTTGGTGGCCATGGCGGGCGAATCTCCTGGCAGGCAACAAAAGTTAACAAGCATATGGGGATTTGGCGAAGCACCCTCAAGACGTGACTTCGATCAGTTTGGGACCGCCCGTGTACAAGAGGGATGCCTTCACGTTCCGTCCAGGGAAGATGACCTTCAGGGCCTCGACGTAAGCGGCCATCTGGGCACGGTGCCCGCTCGGGATCCCGGTCTCCGAGCTCGGGACCTTCCCGGTCTTGTAATCAATGACCGAGACGCAATCCTCCTCGACGAGAAGGCGGTCGACGGTACCGGCGATCACGCGCCCGTCGGGAAGCGTCGCGGCAAGCGGCGCCTCGCCAAGGGAGCCCGCCCCGAAAAGGGGCGCAAAAGCGGGCGAAGAAAGGATGTCGCAGACCTGTCCGACGATCTCGGCGCGTACGGATGGATCCTCGATCCCAGCCGATCTTTGAAGCCACCGGTCGGCAGCGGCGGCCCGGATTCCAGCCTCGAGCGCCGGCAGGCGCTCAAGTAATTGATGGATCCAGGTGCCGCGAAGCGCAGCGGCCCGCATGGCCGGGCTCGGCGGCGGCGAACTTTCATCGTCGACCGTGATCGCCGAAGGCGCGAGTGGCCGGGGTGGACGCGATTCGGGCGGAGCTGGCCTCATGGCCCAAGCCGGGACGGGCACCGATGGGAGCTCGACCTTCTGGGAGCCCGTCCTGGGCCGCGTCTCCGGGGACGATCCGTGATGCAGCATCACATGCCCCTCCCCGCTCGCTGCGCCCATGTTCGTCATCGCGCGCTCGGCGAGGACGTGCCAGGAGTTATGCGGCCGCGGGTCCGACCCATCCTTCCTCGCCCTGGGCATGACGCCAGCAACGATCAGCCGGTCGGCAGCCCTCGTCAGCGCAACGTAGAGGAGCCTTAGATGTTCTTCGAAATCGCGCTTCTCCTCCACCGAAATGATCCCCTCGAACGGTGGCCCGCGTTCATCCTTCCGGGGCCTCAGGAGGGGGGCCTTTCCGGCGCTTTCGACTTCGACCTCGAGGGTCAGGGGCCGTCGTCCGAGACGGGCCGGATCCGCCGTCGCGTCAGCAAGAATGACGACCGGAGCTTCGAGGCCCTTGGCTCCATGCACGGTCATTACCCGCACCTCGCTCGCGCTCTGCCCGGGATCGCGCTGCACATCGACGGTGCCGTGTGAAAACCAGGACAGGAATCCATCGAGCGATGCAGTTTCAGTGCGCTCGAACTCGAGCACGCTGTTCATGAGCTCATCGATCGGATCGCGGGCGGCCATTCCAAGACGGCCGTACAGTTTCCTTCGGCCCTCCATCGGACCCGAGAGGATCGACTGGAGGAAGCGCGACGGAGTTACGAAGTCGGCGATCCGGAGAAGTTCGCCGAGCGCGTCATTGGTGTCCCTGAACTCGTCGCCGCGGCGCCGAAGTTCACGCCACAGCGATCCCTTCCGCCCGAAGGCGAGGTTGCGCAGCTGCTCCTGATTCCAGCCGATGAGCGGCGAGACCAGCAGGCAGGCAAGGCTGAGATCATCGTTCGGCTGGACCACGAATCTCACTGCGGCGAGGAGATCCTGTACTGCGAGCGGTTCATGAAGGTGGAGCCGGTCGACGCCTGCCACCGGAACGCCGGCGGAAAACAGGCGTGCAACAATGAGGGACGCAAGTTCGCCGCGGCTGCGCACCAGAATTAGGATATCGCCGGGGCTGAGGCTGCGTCCCGTTGAAGCGAGAACCGGAGCCTCGTCGATCATCCCCTTGATGCGGTTCGCCAGTACCTCTGCATATTGGCGGTCCCGCAGCGCGACCCAGCGCTCTTCACCTTCATCGCTGTCGTCAGGAGATTGCTCGACCGCGAACGGCTGCCAGAGTTCGACAGTGCCGGGACGCCCCTGATGATGGGCGCGATGGGGCTGCGGCTCCTTGGTGAGCGCCATCGCTTCATGACCGACGGTCTCGATCACTGCGTCGACGACATCGAGGACAGGCTGCGCCGAGCGGAAGCTCGCAGCAATGGAGAGATCGCGAAATTCCCGGGCGCGCTGATGATAGGAGAAGAGGTCTTCGCCCGCGCTTAGGCCCGATGCTCGCTCTTTGAAGCGTTCCCGTGCCTCCTGGAACTTGCGCGGATCGGTGCCCTGGAAACCGTAGATCGCCTGCTTGAAATCGCCGACCATGAACAAGGTTCGGTTGCGGCCCTCGCTTTCGCTCGCCCCGCTGAAGAAATCGTCGACCAGATGCTCGATGATCTCCCACTGGGCGGCATTGGTGTCCTGCGCCTCATCGACCAGGACATGGTCGATCTGCCGGTCGAGCTTGTAGCGGACCCATTCCCCCATCCCCGGCTGGCCAAGCAGCTGCCGTGTCCATTCGATAAGGTCATTGAAGTCAGCCACCCCGGCGCCGCGCTTTGCCCGGGCATAGGCCCTGGCGAAGGTCTGGCCGGCGCGCAGGCCTGCCGCGATGTCTTTCGCGAGCCGCCCACCGTTCTGGATCCGAAGGAGTTCGCCGATGAGGATTGCAAGACGCCCGGCGTGCGATTCGTAGTGTGGTTCGGCCTTGGTCTGCCCGGCAGAGATCCTCAGCGTGTCCTTGTCCGTGAGGACCACCTTGCGCAACTTCGAGAGAGCCGCCGCGCGCTCAATGGGCGTAAGGGCGAGCCATTCATCAATGCTGTCGGCGTGCCCGACACCCGTCTGTGCGCCCCATCGCCTGTTTGCGTCGGCAACGGCGCGCAGCAGGTCACAGTCGAACCGGTCATCCCCGCAGTGATGAGCGATGTAATCCTCGACCGATTCGCCGGGCAGGTCCATGAGCCTCAGGATCGACCCTTCGATCGTCTCGCGCGAACCAAGCGCCGCCAGTGCTTGGGGGCGTGCAGCGCATGCCTGCAGATATTCGACGGCACCGCTTTCGCCGAGGCGGCGGCTGAGGGACTGGACGTCGCGGATCAGCGCCTCGTCGCCCGAGGCTTCCGCATCTGCCATGACGTTCGCCAGCGTCCGCCGAACAAGTTCCTGCTCGGCACGTCCTTCGATCGGCTGGAAGCCCGGCACAATGCCGGCTTCCGCGGGGAAGGCCGCCAGCAATGACTGGGCGAAGCTGTGGATGGTCTGGATCCTGAGACCGCCAGGGCAATCGAGAACCTTGGCGAACAGCTGCCGGGCACGCTCCCGCATCCGGGGGTCGTTCGATTCGCCAAGATGAAGAAGGTCGGTTCCAAGCTCGCTGTCCTTCAGCCGGACCCAGGCGGCGAGCCGCGCGCCGATCCGGTTCGCCATTTCGGCAGCAGCCGCCTTGGTGAAGGTCAGGCAGAGGATTGATTCGGGCCTTGCTCCCTTGAGAAGCAGTCTTAGCACCCGGGCAGTGAGGACCTGCGTCTTCCCGGTGCCGGCCGAGGCCGAAAGGGATGCGTGGGTGCCAGGATCGGAGGCCTGCGCCTGCGCGTCCTTGAGCTCCGGAAAGGTCCTGAACCTGGCGCTCATGCGGCTTCCCATCCACGGCCGAACGCCATAGAGGACCGCCGATGGACGACACCAACGACGACATCGATCGAGCGAACGAGCAGCGCCGCGCCAAGCTTGTGAAGGCAGGGGTTGCTGTCGGCATCGGCTCGGCAGCGATTGTCGCAGCACTGCTCTACGCCTCCAAGGTCAAGAAGAAGCCACGCCGCTAGCCTCATTTGCGGCCGTACCATTCTTCAAGGCGCATCAGCTGGTCATAATCGCCGTAAGGTGCGTAGGCGGGATTGAGCTTGGCTGTGAACGGTTCCGTCCCCGTAAGCCAGCGCTCTGCAGCTTCCGCAAAATTGCGGTAGGCATGATCCAGGAACTCGCCTGGACCCATGTCCTTGTCCGGTCGCATGAGCCTTCCGAACTGGCCCCGGTGACGGGCGAGAGACCAATATTCGAAGGCCTCGGGCTCACCTTCCACGCCTTTGAAGCCACCTGACCGGCCGATGAGGCCAAGGAGCCCCAGCTGCAGTGCGAAACCCTCCGTAACCGCTTTCTGCGTCGGCGGCTGGCCGGTCTTGTAATCGATGATGGCGATCCCGCCGTCGGGCAGCCGGTCGATGCGATCGACACGCCCATGGACAGTCACTCCTGAAAGGAGGGTTTCTCCATCGGCTTCCGCTGCAAGCGGCCGGCGACCCGCCGACTGGTTCTCCCCTTCCATGAGGGCGATCCAGTCGATCGCTTCGAGAAGCCTCGGCGCCCAGAGTGCACGGAGCATCGGGTGGATGGCGTCATCCTCGAGGAGATGCTCTGCTCGGCTTCGAAGCCGCGCGGGGTCACAGTCGTCGTGTCGGAGCCACTGCTCGAGGACTTCATGGACAGCGGTCCCTTTCCAGGCTGCCGTATGGTCCGCATCGAGCGGCTCCAGCAGTTTCAGTCTGAGGATCGCGCGCGCATAGAAAGCGAAGGGATCGGCCTTCAGACGATCGACATCCGTCACCCTGATCTTCAGGGGCCGTTGTTCGCTTGGCGGACAGGGCGCTGGCTTGTCAGTGGGCTGGTGGCGACCCGGATCATCGAGCGTTCGGGACAGGCGTTCGAGCCTCAATTCTCTCGGAAGCCCACCGCTGATCGCGTCGAGCCGCAACAGGAACCGCGACGCGACTGTCGGCGACCTGGAGTCCCTTCGCGCCCTGGTAATGAGCACTTCGGGAGCTCCAAGCGCGCTTGCGAAATCGTGCGCTGCAAGGCCGATACGGGTATCGATCGTCGGCATTCCAAGGGTCGCACGGATCTTCGGTGGCAACCAGGGATCCGGCGCCGGAAGCGCCGGCCAGCTTCCCTCGTTGAGACCGCCGAGGACGACGAGGTCGGCACGCTGCAGCCGCGCTTCGAGCAAGCCCCAGATGAAGACGCGCGGATGTCCGCCATAGGGTGGCCGGACCGCCTTCGCGTCCAAAAGCTGCCGGAGCAGTGGGACGGTGTCGTCGGGCGCAACGACCAGTCCCGCAGCCGCTTTCGAGACCTGAAGCTCCGCAAGCAGCTCCGCCGACATCCGGCCGGCCGGGCCACGCCATACGCGATCCCCGGCAAGCTGCTGGGCTGCCCGCGACATATCCTCGGCCAGCTTCGCCAGCGAGACCGGGGCTCGCAGAAGACCGTCGATTGCTTCGACGCGGGGCCTCGCAGCCGCCCATTCGGAGCTTCTGCCGAAATGCTCGGCAAGGCCCTCGAGGCCTGCACGCGGTCGGGGTCCCCGGAGCCTGAGATCCAGCTCGCGAACGATCTCAAGCCAGGAAAGGCGTTCTTCGTCTTCGCCTCCGACGAGCGGGTGCTTGAGAAGCGAGAGCAGTGGAACTGGTGCCAGTTCCTCGGCGGCCGCTCCCGCAATCGCCAGGAGAAGCGTTCCTGAGGGGGTCTGGGAAAGCGCTGTGCCGGCGCTGTCGTCGGCTTCGATCCCCCATCTTGCAAGAAGTGCCGAAACGCGGCCGGCGAGCTGCCGGTCGGGCGTCACCAGCGCGGCGGTCTTGCCGGGAACCTCAAGGGCCTGCCGGAGCGCAAGCGAGATGGCCTGCGCCTCGGCAGCCGCGTCCGGAAGTTCTGCCAGGCGTATGTCGCTCAAGCGCCGTTCGGAGGCCGCAAGGGTTTGCCATTTCTGCGAGAACTGCGGAGCCGCCATGGCGTTGGCCACCGCTTTCGCTCGTGCCGGAGAGGAGCTTGGTCCTGCCGACCAGCGCCAGGCCCGTACCTCGCCGCGCCCGACGCCTAGTCGATCGAGGAGAAGCTTCAGCTGGAACTGCGGGTGTGTTGCCTCCCCTCGCCCGACGTCGTCGGGTCCAAGAGCCTCCCATTCCTCGTTCGAGAAGAGCCCCGATAGCCAAAGACCCGGGAGGACGACCATTCCCGCCGGCATTCGGGCAACCCGCGCGACGAGCGCAGCAACAGCTGGCGCGGTGGTCGTAATGCCTGCTGCCACCGTGAATCCGGGTGGCGGCTCCTGCTTCCAGCGCTCGGCAAGCCTTTGAAGCAACCGGTTCCGCCGTTCGGCAAGATCGATCTCGCCGCTCGTGGCGAGGATCTTGGGCCACGCATCATAGATGGCCTCGAGGCGCGCCAGCGAATGTTCCCAGTGGTGGGCAAGATCGCTCACCTCGTTCACCGCTTCCCGAAGGCTTGCGGGATCAATCTCCTCGATGAGCAGCGCGTCGAGTGTCCTCACAAGGTCGGCTGCGAGGCGGAGCTTCTCGGCCGCGCCTTCGGCCGGCGCGATCGAGGCCAGCGTCAGGAGGCGCTCGGTCGGACCGATCGCCGGCGGGACGGGATCATCATCGATATGGTCGAGAACGCCGCTTGCGCGCTCGTCCAGCTCGGGATCGCCAATGGCAATGAGCCGCGGCAGGAGAAGGCCAGCCCCGCTTGCGCGTACAAATGCGTCGGTAACGGCGCGCACCGCGCGATTGTTCGGAAGCAGGATCCGGCCGCCCGCGAGAGCGAGAGGGGCGCTGCCGAATTTGGCGATGAGGCCCGCGGCGAGCGCGTCGGCGAACGATCGGTGCGATGGGATTGTGTAGACGGTGACCCGCTCCGGGTCAGACATTCTCGAGTGCCGCTTCCGTCATTGGAATGGACTGCGGGGTGCCGACATCGAACCAAAGGCCGTGATGGACAGCTCCGAACGCACGCCCTTCCTCGATCGCACGGTCCCACAGGATATTCGTCGAAAAAGGGCCGTCCGGTGCACCGCGCAGGAGCCGCTTCGAGATCATCTGGACGCCGGTGAAGACGAACGGCGCGACATGGCTGCGCTCGCGTCGGCGGATCCGGCCCTGACGGTCCATGTGGAAATCGCCCATGCCGCGATGATTGAGCGCGCTTGCCTGGGGTACCAGGAGGAGAAGCGCGTCCATCCTCGCGCCATCCCATTGCGAGGCGAGGAGCTTGATCGTGTCGGCGGGCCCGTCGATCCACAGATTGTCGCTGTTCAGCGCAAGAAAAGGATCGCTGTCGATGAGCGGAGCTGCTTTCACGAGGCCTCCGCCGGTCTCCAGCAGAAGGTCGCGTTCGTCGGAGATGACGACCTCGAGGCCGTGGGCACGGCTTGCAAGATGGGCTTCGAGAGCATCGGCGAGATAATGGACATTGACCACGACCTTCCTGACGCCGGCAGCACGAAGCTTTTCCAGCACATGGTCAAGGAGAGCCTTCCCGTTGACCTCGATCAGCGGCTTGGGCTTCGTGGCTGTCAGGGGGCGCATGCGCTTGCCAAGCCCCGCCGCCATGATCATCGCGGTATCCGGGACCTTGGCTGGAACCTCGGCCCTCAACCTCAGCGCGCGTTTGGCTGTACTCACGCCGCCTGCTTCCATGGCTCGCGCCGGTGCTCGGGGGCGATGTTGGCATCGAACCAGTCGCGCACAGGCTTCAGATTTTCCCGTGCAAGATCGCGTTCGAGGAGGCCCCACATGCGCGGCTGGAAACGGCGGTAGCCGGGCTTTCCGTCACGCTTCCAGAGGCGGGTGAAGACGCCGAGGATGCGGGTGTTTCGCTGCGCTGCGAGAGCCCAATAGGCGCGCTGGAAAAGCTCTGCCTCCCCCATCGCATCGACATAGCGGCCGATCATTCTCTGCTCGATCCCTTCAGGAACATCGCGGCGAGCATCCTCGAGCACCGAGGCAAGATCATAGGCCGGGTGGCCCGCGAGCGCGTCCTGGAAATCGAGGAGACCGAAATGGGCGACACCCTCCCGGCCTTCGACCAGCATGATGTTCTCTGCATGATAATCGCGAAGCACGGTCACCGGACCAAGCCCGTCAGCAGCAACCGGCCCGAGCACCTCCTGCCATGCAGACCGGTATGCCTCGACATCGACCTTGGCTCCGACGGCTGGACAGTACCAGTCCGTAAACAGCGTCAGCTCGTCGAGCCACTGCTCAAGCCCGTGCGGTCTAAGCCCGGCCATCGGCGGATGCCCGTGGAGGTGGACGAGGACATCGGTTGCAAGCTCGTAGAGGTCGTGTTCGCGCCCTGGGTCCTCATCAAGCGTCTCGCGCAGCCGGGCACTGCCGAAATCGCCCAGCAGCAGCAAACCCTTCTCGAGGTCGCGCGCCAGGATTTCGGGAGCACTGAGGCCTCGGCCGACCAGCCATTCCGCGACGGCGATGAACGGCCGCGGATCCTCATGCGGAGGAGGCGCGTCCATCAGGACTGCAGTTCTGGAGCCATCCACGACTCGAAAGTAGCGACGGAAGGAAGCGTCACCTGCCAGCGGCAGGATCCGGGCTCCTGCCCAGCCGGAAGCGGCAAGGAAATCAGGTGCATGCGGAGGCGGAATCATCGGGGAGGCCATCGTCCCTCCCATGCCGGGGGCACCCTCGCTGTCAAGATTCTCTCGCCGTCACGAGCAAAGTCGAGCGACAGGCGGAGCGCCTGGGGAAAGGCATCTGTCCCTGCGCGCTCAGGCCATTCGACGAGGAGCACCGAATCTGCTGCAGCATCAAGCCCCAGCTCCTCGATTTCCGACGGATCCTCGATCCGGTAGAGATCGACATGCCAGACCGGCGGCTCGACATCGTCATAAGGCTGCACGATCGCAAAGCTTGGGCTTGGCACATCCCCGACGTGCCCGAGCTCGCCGATGAAGCCGCGCGCAAGCTCCGTCTTGCCGGCTCCAAGCGGTCCGGAGAGCGTGATCACGTCGCCTCCTCTAGCGACGCGCGCCAGCGCGCTTCCAAGTTCGGCCGTTTCCTTCGCACTCCCGAGGATCATCTGGACCCGCGGGGAATGGTGAGGATCACGGTCGTCCCCTCACCTTTCTTGGAATCCAGTTCGACTGTCCCACCGTGCGCCTCGATGAACTGCCGGGTCAGGGGCAAGCCAAGTCCGAGGGCGGCCTCGCCCCGGACGCCTGCCTCGGCGACGCGGTCAAAACGATTGAAGACGCGCGGAAGGTCCTCCGCCCGGATTCCGGGACCATTGTCACTCACGCGGATGATCGCCTGCCTCTTGTCGCCTTCCGCAACGAGCGAAATCC
>DATMHD010000388.1:0-7309 GCA_035555075.1 Sphingomicrobium sp.
GAAGACTTCCTGGAGCTGACCCAACGGTTCGAGGCGCAGGATGCCAGGCTTTCCCTCGTGTCCGCTCCAGCCGAAACGAGCGAGCCCGAGCAAGTCGAGCCGATCCAGGACGTGAGTGAAGCGGCGCCGCCGGTCCACTTCTCGTGGGAGGACGGCCCACTCCACGATGATGACGAAGCCGAGACTGAGCTTCCTCAAGTCTCCCTAGACGACAATTCAGGTCTAGCCGACCGCCTCTGGGTCGCCCGCGAGACTGCGGAGAGTGTCAAGGCCGGCGAGGGCCGGACGCGCGCCGCGCTCTACAAGGCGCTGTCGCTCGCCTACGATTTCGCGCTCGCCGCCCATGAAAATCCCGAAGACTATGTAGAACTCCTCGAAGAATCGGGTGTGAAGGCGCAGGCCCGCGCGCCCATGACTCCCATTGTGAAGCTCGTTTTCGGAATCGATTACGACAAAGCCCGGCTCACCGAATTTGCAGCCGCATTGTCCTATGGGCGGCGCGAGGAGCTGAAGCTCGGGGAGTTCGAGGCCTTCATCGAAAGCCAGCCGGGCGGCCTCAAAGGCATGGTCGCTGCCGAGCGCCAGGCCAAGCGTCCCGAGGCCAAGGCCGACTCCAAAGGAGAGGTCGCCCGCGCGCGCCTGCGGGCTGCTCCGTCGATCTCGCTTGCCGAAGTTCCGGCGGCGGAGGAATTCGCAGTCGTGGTCACGCGTCGGGGCCCCGATGGCACCCACGAGCCGGTCGCGATCGTCGACGACGAAGCCCTGATCGAACGGGCTATCCGGCGCGCTCTCTGAACGGTCCGTACGGCCGCGGGGTTGTCCCGTTCGCGAGGGCGGGTCTATAGGCCAGCCCGCCTCACAGTCCCTCGGAGCATAATCTTTTCATGACGGCCCACACGCGCCTGGATCCGCCCCTGGTCGAGTCCATTAGAAAGGCGCTGACCGGAAACGCGCTTCCGGGCGAAACCCAGGGATTGAGTGTCGAGGGCGAGCGAGAAGCCGCCGAATTCCTGAGCCAGGTTGCAGCCAGCCGAAAGCGCGGCGAGCTTGCGATCGAGATCGAATCCATCGGCGGCGAAGCCGGGAACCGGCGGATGCGCATCGGCATCGTCAACGACGACATGCCTTTCCTTGTCGACTCGGTCGCAAACGCGGTCGCAGCAAGGCAGCTCACGATCCACCGCCTTCTTCACCCGGTCGTCTGCGTCAACCGGGCTGACAATGGCGAACTCAAGTCGATCGAGCCCCTCTGCGACGACAAGACGCGGCGCGAGTCCATGATGTACCTCGAGCTCGATCGCGACGACGCGCGTGGCCGCCAGGAGCTCGCAGCTGATTTGAAGCGCGTGCTGGGCGATGTCCGGCTCGCGGTCCGGGACTGGGAATCCCTCCAGCGCCGGATGCGCGAGGATGCATCGCTCATTGAGGATCCCGAGGGCGCAGCACTCCTCAACTGGTTTGCCGACGGGGCGATGACCCTTCTCGGCTACCAGGTGGAGAGACCCTACGAAGCACCCTCGAGCACGCTTGGCATCTTCAGCATCCCTGGAGCTCCCACCGACGAAGGCGGCGCGCTTGGTGCGATGCGCTACTTTGAAAAGGGCGGCGACGTCCCCCTGATGGCCAAGGCCGAGCGGAAGTCGACCGTCCATCGCCGCGTTCCCCTCGATCTCCTCGTCGTTCCGATCAAGGACGACAACAAGGTTGCATCGATCGGCGTCCACGCTGGCCTCTGGACCAGCGAAGCCTTGCGCGTTCCGCCGGAGAAAGTGCCGGTCCTTCGCGCACGCCTCAAGCAGCTTGACGAGGATTTCGGCTTCGACCCCAAGGGCCATTCAGGAAAGGCGCTCCGGCACGCCGTCGCTTCGTTGCCGCGGGATCTCGTGATCGCAGTCGATTATGACGAACTTCGCGAGCTCGTCATGATGGCGATGTCGCTCGCGGATCGCCCGCGCCCGGCGCTCCTCCAGGTGCGCTCGATCCTCAAAGGCCAGCTCTTCACCTTCGTCTGGCTTCCGCGCGAGGAGCTCAGCACGGCGCGTCGCACCGCGATCGCCATGCTTCTCGAAAATGAAGTCGGACGCGAGATCACCAGCTGGTCGGTGGAGCTTGGCGATGCCGACCTCGCGCTCATCCGCTACACCCAATATATAGACGAGAAGGTGCCCTCGCCCGATGCCGAGGCGCTCGATGCCGCCGTTGTCGAAATGGTCCGGGGCTGGGCACCCGCGGTTGAGGCCGAACTCATCAATGCCTCGAGTGCGCCGCGCGCAACGCGCCTTGCGCTCACCTACATCAACAGCTTCCCCGACGGATACCGGGCAAGGACTGCCCCTGAAGATGGGGCAGCCGACATCCTCCGCCTCTCGGAGCTCAGCGACGAGAATGACCGGGGAGTGCGCATCTCGCGCGACGAACATGATGCGCCAGGCCAGCTGCGCCTCAAGACCTATCGACGCGGCGGCCTCATCCCGCTGTCCGATGTCGTTCCCGTACTCGAGAATTTCGGCTTCCGCGTGCTCGAGGAATTCCCGACGGCGCTTTCCGGGGGCAACGGCTACATCCACGATTTCCGCGTCGAACTCGGCGCGGAGGCGGAGATGGAAGCGATCCTTTCTCGCGCAATCGACATCGAGCAGGCGATCGCCAACGTCCTTCGGGGATCAGCCGAGGACGACGAGTTCAACCAGCTCGTCCTTTACGCCGGCCTCGACCAGCAATCGGTCGTGTGGCTGCGTGCCTGGTTCCGCTACCTTCGCCAGACCGGAAGCAGCTTCGGCCTTGTTACCGTGGTTGACGCGCTTCGCCGGGCGCCCAATGCGACACGTGCCCTCATCGGCCTCTTCGTTGCATCGCACGATCCTGCAGCGACGCACCGCGAACGCCGGGTCACCGAATTCCATGACCAGCTCGACCGCTCGCTTGCCAAGGTTCGCTCGATCGACGACGACCGCATCCTCCGGCGGCTTCGGGCGCTCGTCGATGCGACCCTTCGCACGAACGCCTTTGCGCCTGCGGCCGAAGAGGCGCTCGCCTTCAAGATCGACAGCTCGATGGTGCCGGGCCTCCCGGCTCCTGTCCCCTGGCGCGAGATCTGGGTCTATTCCCCGCGCGTTGAAGGCATCCACCTTCGCGGCGGCCCGGTCGCCCGCGGCGGCATCCGCTGGTCAGATCGGCGCGACGATTTCCGTACCGAGATCCTGGGCCTCATGAAGGCGCAGGTCGTCAAGAATGCCGTCATTGTGCCGACCGGCGCGAAGGGCGGCTTCTATCCCAAGCAGCTCCCCCCGATGTCGAACCGGGAGGGCTGGCTCGAGGAAGGCACCGAGAGCTACCGGATCTACATCCGCTCGCTCCTTTCGGTCACCGACAATCTCGTCAACGACAAGGTCGTCCATCCCGAGAGCGTGGTCATCCACGACGGCGATGACCCCTATTTCGTCGTCGCAGCCGACAAAGGCACGGCAACCTTCTCCGACATTGCCAACGAGATCGCGCTCTCGCGCAACTTCTGGCTCGGCGACGCTTTCGCAAGCGGCGGAAGCCACGGCTACGACCACAAGGCCATGGGCATCACTGCTCGCGGCGCCTGGATCTCCGTCCAGCGCCACTTCCTTGAAATGGGCGTCGATGTTCAGTCGGACCCGGTGACGGTCGCGGGCTGCGGCGACATGTCGGGCGACGTGTTCGGAAACGGCATGCTGCTTTCGCAGTCACTGAAGCTTCTTGCCGCTTTCGACCACCGTCACATCTTCATCGATCCCGATCCGGATCCCGCCACGAGCTGGAAGGAACGGAGGCGCCTGTTCGAGCTCCCGCGCTCGAGCTGGGACGATTATGACCGGAAGCTCATCAGCAAGGGCGGCGGCGTTTACCCGCGGACGGAGAAGTCCATTCCGCTGAGCGCCGAAGCACGCGAAGCGCTCGGGATCGATGCCAAGGCGCTCGATCCTGCAAGCCTCATCAACGCGATCCTGAAGAGCCCCGTGGATCTTCTCTGGTTCGGCGGGATCGGGACCTACATCAAGGCCTCGAACCAGAGCCAGGCGGATGTCGGCGACCCATCGAACGACGCACTTCGCGCAAGCGGCAACGAGCTTCGGGCAAAGGTCATCGGCGAGGGCGCAAACCTTGGTATCACGCAGGCCGGCCGCATCGAGTTCGCGGAGCGGGGCGGCCGCATCAACACCGACTTCATCGACAACAGCGCCGGCGTCGACTGCTCCGACAATGAAGTGAACATCAAGATCCCGCTCAACCGGGAGATGCGCGAGGGGCGGCTCGAGTTCGCAAAGAGGAACGTTCTTCTCTCGAAGATGACCGACGACGTCGCCGAGATCGTCCTCGAGGATAACCGGCTCCAGACTCTTGCTCTGTCGATCGCCGAAGCCGGCGGTGCGCAGTCACTTCCCGGACATGTCCGGACGATCGAGCTCCTCGAGACTTCAGGCCGGCTCGACCGCAGGGTCGAGGGGCTTGGCTCGAGCGAGGAGCTCCTTCGGCGCGGCCAGGAAAACCGCGGCCTTACAAGGCCCGAGCTTGCGGTTGTCCTGTCGATCTCGAAGCTCGTCCTCCAGGATGCGGCGGAAGGCCTCAAGCTTGCCGAGGATCCGCTCGTGGGTCCGCAGCTATTCGATGCCTTTCCCAAGGCCATGCGCAAGTCCGAGGTCGACGCCATCCGCGCCCATCGCCTCCGGAACGAGATCGTTGCGACCAAGGTTGCGAACCGCCTCGTCAACCGGCTCGGGCCAGGCGTGGCGTTCGACCTTACCGAAGAAGAAGGCGCTTCGCTCCACCAGGTCGTCTCGGCCTTCCTGGTTGCCGAACGTCTTCTCGACCTCGACAGATTGTGGACGGAGATCGAGCTCGACGGGCTTCCGGAGACGGTCAGGATCGAGCTCTTCTCGATCGCTGCCGCGAGTGTTCGCTCGCATCTCTCGGACATCATCCGTGCTGCGGCCGGCGAGACGAGCGTCGCGAAGCTCTGCGCGCTCCTCGAACCCGGCACACGGAAGATTTCGGCCGCTGCAACCAAGCTCATCCGCTCGGAGGTCAAGAATGAAGCCGCAGCCCGCCGCGACCGCCTGATCGCGCTTGGCGCAAGCGAGGACATCGTGAAGGGGTTGGTTCGCCTTTACGAACTCGACGGCGTGTTCGGGATCGCCGCGCTCGCGTCCCGTCACAAGCTCGACGAGCTCGAGACGACGCGCGCCTACACCCGCCTCGGCGAAGCTTTGGGCCTCGACTGGGCGCAGCAGCAGGTTGCCCGCTTCGTTCCCGCGGACCAGTGGGAGCGCCTGTTGACCGCCGGCCTTGCACGCGATTTCGAGCAGCTCAGGATCGAGTTCCTCTCCCGCTGCCGCGGGAAGGACGTCGATGACGGCGTCGAGGAGTGGGTCCAGGGCCACGGAGCCCGGATCGACCAGTTCCGCGAACTGGTCGCCCGTGCCCGCGGCGAAGGCCATGTGAGCGCGCCGATGCTTGCACAGATCGCCGGCCAGGCGCGCATCCTCCTCGGGCATTGATGCGGATCGCCGTACTGGTTCCCGATCCGGACTATCCGGAGCCATGGGACTGGGCATTCGACGTGGAGGCGGGCGCGCTGAGAGAGGCGGGGTGCAGCGTCGATCCGGTCGCCTGGACGGATGCCGGCGATCTTTCCTCCTATGATCTTGTCATGCCTTTGGTCGCCTGGGGATACCACCTCGACTATCCGCGCTGGCTCGGGTTTCTCGACCGCGCCGAGGCGGAACGCTGGCCGATGATCAATCCGCCGGCGCTTCTGCGCTGGAACAGCGACAAGGCCTATCTTGCTGAACTCGCCGAACTCGGCGTGTCCACCGTTCCAACGCTCGCTGTCGAAAGCTGCTCGGACGCGGACCTTGAGGAAGCAAGACGGCGCTTTGGCAGCGAGTGGCTGGTGATCAAGCCGCCGGTGTCGGCAAGCGCGTCGGGAACGCATAGGCTAGGGCCCAAGGACGATATCCCGGCCGAGAGCCTCCGGCGGCCGATGATCGTCCAGCCCCTCATCGAGGAAATTTCCAGGACGGGCGAATTCTCGCTGATGCTGTTCGACGGCGAGTTCAGCCATTCCGTGGTGAAGCGCCCGAAGAGCGGCGATTTTCGGGTGCAGCCCCATCTTGGCGGCGTGACCTTGCCCTCAAAAGTGCCGCCGGGCGCCGAGGAGCTTGCCAAGAAGGCCCTGGATGCAGCTCCGGCCGCTGCATCCTACGCCAGGGTCGATATTGTACCCGATGATGAAGGGACGCTTCGGATCATGGAGCTGGAGCTCATCGAACCGGCGCTCTTCCTCGATCATGCGCCTGATGGCGGCGCTGCCTTCACGAACTCGATCCTCCGCGCGCTTCAAAAAGCCACTGCCTGATCGCCGAAGTAAGATTGGGCGGCTCGTCAGCATCGAGGCGTGCCACGTCGATCTCGGCCACCAGGGCATTGACGGGACAGCCCCGCTCGCGCGCGGCGGCTTCCAGCGCCTGCCAGAAGGCAGGTTCGAGGCTGATCGACGTCGGATGCCCGGCGATCAGCACCGATCTTTTCTTCGGCGGCGCGAACTGCGCCATCAATACATGTGCTGGCCGCCGTTGATCGACAGCGTCGAACCAGTGACGAATCCCGCATTCTCGTCGCAAAGGAAAGTGACGCCCCGGGCGATCTCGTCGGCCTTGCCGAGACGCCCGACGGGGATGCGTGCAACGATCTTTCCGAGGACGTCCTCCGGCACCGCGGCTACCATGTCCGTATCGATATACCCTGGCGCAATTGCATTGACCGTGACGCCGAAGCGCGCGCCTTCCTGCGCAAGCGCCTTGGTGAATCCGTGGATGCCGGACTTGGCTGCGGCATAGTTTACCTGGCCATATTGGCCCGCCTGGCCGTTGATCGAACCGATGTTGACGATCCGGCCGTACTTCCGACCAACCATACCGTCGAACACGGCCTTCGCCATGTTGAAGCAGCCGCCAAGATTGGGGTCGATCACGTCCTGCCACTGCTGGTGACCCATCTTGCGGATCGTCGTGTCGCGGGTGATCCCGGCATTGTTGACGAGAACGTCGACGGGCCCGAGGTCTTCCTCGACCTTGCGAACGCCTTGCTGGCACGCCTCGAAGTCGGAAACGTCCCACTTATATGTGCGGATGCCGGTGCGCTCGCTGAACTCGCGTGCCCGCTCCTCGTTGCCGGCATAATTGGCAGCAACGTTCAGCCCCATGTCGCGAAGGGCCATGCTGATGGCTTCTCCGATACCGCGGGTGCCGCCGGTGACGATCGCCACTCGTGCCATGGACAT
>DATMHD010000389.1:0-15496 GCA_035555075.1 Sphingomicrobium sp.
GTCTTTCCGACGAAACCATCCACGCGAGCACAGTTGCAAACGACGGCCGCGCGGTGCTGATCACCGGTCCCTCGGGATCGGGTAAATCGGATCTTGCGCTTCGCCTCCTTGATCGCGGCTTCGCGTTGGTCAGCGACGATCAGACAATCGTCAAAAAGTCGGGGGAGCGCCTCCTCGCCTCTGCTCCTGGAACAATCGCCGGAAAGCTCGAGGTGCGCGGGGTCGGCATCGTCGAGATCGAGCATGTCAGCGAAATTCCGGTCTCGCTGATCGTCGAGCTCACCAGCGAGATCCAGCGACTCCCCGATGACAGCAGGGATCGTCCGATCCTTGGAGTGAAGCTGCCCCTCGTCACCATCGACGCCATGACTGCCTCGGCACCCTCGAAGGTCGCTCTGGCGCTGGATCGCATGGGCCTGAAGTTTAAGTGACCGACAGGCGGCGCCCGCCGCGCCTGCTGCTCGTCACCGGAATGTCCGGGGCGGGCAAATCGACGGTGCTCGATGCACTCGAGGACATGGGCTGGGACACGGTCGACAACCTGCCAGCCGACCTCCTCACGCAATTCGTCCAAGGTGACGAGCAATGCCGCACTGCCGACGTTGCCATCGGAATGGATGTGAGGAGCCGCGGCTTCGACCCCGAAAACCTGCCCGACCAGATCCACGCGATCGAGGGTGTCGAATCGCAGATGCTGTTTCTTGACTGTGCCGACAGCGAACTGACGCGGCGTTATGATGAGACGCGCCGGATGCACCCGCTTGCGGCGGACCGGCCTGCCGAAGATGGGATCGCACAGGAGCGCAGCATAACCTTCCCCCTGAGGACGGCCGCCGATACCGTTCTCGACACCACCGACTTTTCGCCAGCGGAACTGCGCGAGGAATTGAGACGTCGTTTCGGGACCGACTCAGATCAGCCGGTGGTCACCATCGCATCATTCGCCTTTGCTCGGGGAATTGCCCGGACCGCCGATCTCGTGTTCGACCTGAGGTTCATTTCGAACCCCCACTGGGTGGAGGAACTCCGCCCTCTGACCGGCGCCGATGCCCCGGTGCGTTCCTATCTGGAACACGAACCGGCCTGGCGGGAGACGATGGACCGCATCGAGGCGCTTCTCATCGACTGGATTCCCCGCTACTGGGCCGCGGGCAAAAGTTACGTCACCGTTGCGTTTGGATGTACTGGAGGGCGGCACCGTTCGGTCGCCGCGGCGATCGAAACGACGGAACGGTTACGGCGTGCCGGATTTGCACCGAATGTGCGTCATCGTGATCTCGCCTCGCAACCGCGGGACACGATCGAACGGCATCCGGGGCGCGCTCCGGAGAGCGAGGACGAGTTGAGTCGATGATTGGACTAGTGCTGGTGACCCACGGCCGTCTTGCGGCCGAGTTTGTCACCGCGATGGAACATGTGGTGGGTCCGCAGGAGGCGATCGAGGCAATCTGCATTGGACCTGACGATGATATGGAAGGTCGCCGACGGGACATCGCCGCAGCGATCGGCCGGGTCGAGCAGGGACAGGGGGTTATCATCCTCACTGACCTTTTCGGCGGTACGCCTTCGAACCTCGCGATCAGCCTCATGAAGAGCGAGAACATCGAGGTGATCGCCGGCGTCAACCTTCCCATGCTCATTCGCCTCGAGGGCGCGCGAAAGGTCATGCCCGTCCACGCTGCCGTTGCCGCTGCACGGGAAGCCGGCCGCAAGTACATCTCGGTCGCAAGCGAGATCCTCGGGGAAGCGGCGGCTTGACCGCCGTCAGCCAGGAAGTCCGCATAGATAACCAGCGGGGCCTGCATGCTCGCGCGAGCGCCAAGTTCGTGAATCTCGCCAGTCAGATCGATGCCAAGATCGAGGTCGAGAAGGATGGCCATCGCGTTTGCGGCACGTCGATCATGGGCCTGATGATGCTCGGCGCGGCCAAGGGCGATTCCATTCTCATCCACGTCCAGGGCGACCGTGCTGATGAGGCGCTGAAAAAGCTTGTCCTGCTTGTCGAGGACCGCTTCGGAGAGGAATAATGCCTCGCGAGGTCACGTCCTTTTCAAATTCCACGGTAAAGCTTCTCCGGTCGCTCCGCGAGAAGAAGGCGCGCCGCGCCGAGGGAATGTTCCTGGCCGAGGGGCTGAGGATCCTTGCCGAGGCGCGCGAGAGCGGGATGCTTCCCCGGATCATTGCCTTCTCCCCTGAGGGTGCGAAGCATCCGCTTGCTGCCGAGATCATCAAAGCAACGGAAGAAGCTGGCGGTGACGCCGTCGAGACGAGCCCCGATATCCTTTCGAAAATGAGCGGGAAGGATAACCCGCAGATGGTGCTCGGCGCCTATCTTCAGCCCGACACGTCGATCGAACGCATCGATCGCGACACCGCCCCCTTGTGGATCATTGTCCAGGCGTTGCGCGATCCGGGAAACATCGGGACGATACTTCGGACTGGTGATGCGGTGGGCGCAGGCGGACTGATCCTGGTGGACGACAGCGCGGACCCTTACTCAGTCGAGGCGGTTCGAGCATCGATGGGTGCCGTGTTCACCCAAAAGGTCGCAACGGCGCGCTGGAGCGAATTCGTCACCTGGCTCCGCGCTGGCCCGGGGCAGCTCGTAGGTACCAGCCTCAAAGCGTCGAAGGATTATCTCGAAGCAGAATATGAGCAGCCCAGCTTCCTTCTCATCGGCAACGAGCAACAGGGATTGCCGCCCGATTATGAAAGCGAGTGCGATCTACTGGTGAAGATCCCGATGGCAGGGCGCGCCGACAGCCTCAACGCAGCAATGGCAGCGGCAGTCATGGCGTTCACGATAAAGGCGAGCTGGCGGCCATGAGAGCTAAAAGGCCACTCGGCGCTTGGAAGCAGTCCGCGTGCCCTAATCGCCCGCGACGCTCGTCCTATTCCGCCGCGATCTGGGGTGCGTCCCCCTCGTCACCCGCGTTGAGTTCGAGTTCCTCGTCAGCATAGCGGGGGAGAGCCTCGACCGGACCAAGGACATCGATATCGCGCTTTCCAGGCTCGATGTTGAGGTCGCGGAACTTTCGCGCCGTGACCAGCGATCGGGTCTCAAAGCTCGCCACGAAGCTGTTGTAACTGTTGACTGCGCTCGAGAGTCCGCTGCCGACGCGCCGAAGGTCATCAGCGGCCTTGGCAAGGCGGTCGTAAAGCTCCTTTCCAAGCTCGCCGATCTGCCGCGCCTCCTTCGCAAGCTTCTCCTGGCGCCAGACGGCGGCGACGGTGCGCGCGATCGCGATAAGGTTTGTAGGCGTCGCAAGCAGCACCCTCTTCTCGAAGGCAAAGTCCCAAAGATTGGGATCCTGTTCGAGCGCCGCGGTCAGGAAATGCTCGCCCGGGATGAACATGACGACATAGTCCGGCGCATCCTCGAACTGGGACCAGTAGGTCTTCGCGGCGAGGATATTCACATGCGCCCGGATCGCAGACGCATGTGCGGAAAGGTGCGTCGCTCGGTCTGCCTCGTCCACCGCGCCAAATGCATCCTGATAGTCGTTCAGAGAGACTTTGGCATCGATGACAAGCGATTGTCCTCCAGGGACCCGCACCACGACGTCAGGCCTCAGCCGCCCACCCTCGCCGTCGGAAACGCTGACCTCGGTCGCAAAGTCGCAATGCTCGGACAGACCGCACGTCTCGAGGACGTTGCGAAGCTGCTGTTCGCCCCAGCGGCCCCGCGCCTTGGGGGCATTCCGAAGCGCATTGACGAGCTTTGCAGCCTCGGCCGAAACCCGCTCGGTCCCGGTACGCATCGCTTCGATCTGGCCGGAGAGGATGCCGAAGGCGTCACGGCGCTCCGATTCTACCTTCTGGACGGTCGTCTCGTAGCGCTCCAGGCGATCGTGAACGGGCTGCAGGAGCGCCTTGAGGTTGTGGCCCGCATTTTCCTCAGATTGGCGGAAACGCTGGTCGGCGCCCTTCAGGAAACGCTCCTGAGCTTCCGCCAACAGTTTGTTGCTGATCTCGGCGAACTGTGCGGACAGGGCCTCCTTCGCCTCGATCAATTCCTTGATTCTGATCTCGAACGCCTTGTCACGCTCGACCTGTGATGCTTCGAGGACTGCAAGCCTTGTTACCGCGTCCCGATTGGCGTCCCGCTCTCGGGCCGCTTCGTCCAGTTGTTGGCGCAGGCTCTCGCCGACCTGCTTCAATGCCGCCGCGGAGCGAGCGCCGATCAACCAACCGATGATCCCGCCGAAAATCAGCGCTATGGGGACCAACGCCAAGCCCGCCGAACTCATGACCGTAACTCCCCCGGAACAGAAGGAGAACTTTACCGCCCATTCCGTCCGCCGACAATAGGAACCGGGCGCACTGCCACCGGTTCTCCACAGGATTCTCGGGAGCCCTCAACAATGTCCATCCGCAAGATGATCGGCCTTCACCCTGATGTGCAGGGGCACGTCAACCAGCCCCTCGGCGATGCCGCGCACCATCTCATGTACTGTGCGCGAATGTGCCTCAGCTGCGCCGATGCTTGCGCCGCGGAAAAGGCGGACATGCGCCAATGCATAAGAAGCTGTCTCGACTGCTCGGACATTTGCGAGGCAACGGGCAAGATCGCCGTCCGACGGACAGGGTCGAACGATCAGGTTCTGCGCGAGATGCTCGAACTGTGCGCGCGCGTCTGCGACGAATGTGCGGCCGAATGCGAGAAACACGAGCACGAACACTGCAAGCTTTGCGCCCAGATGTGCCGTGAGTGCGCTGCCGACTGCCGGGTTGCGGCCGAAAGCATCAAATAGGCCCGCCGCAAGGCTAGGCTAGCATCGGCGCAGCAAGGCGTCAGGCTGCCTTTAGCGACTGCTCTTTCCGCCACTTGGCGAGCTTCTTTAAGACCATATCTCTCTTCAGCCGCGACAGATGGTCAATGAAGAGGACCCCGTTCAAGTGGTCCATTTCATGCTGAAGGCAGACGGCAAGTAGCCCGTCGATCTCTTCCTCGTGGCTCTGTCCGTCGACATCGTGCCAGCGGGCGCGAATCCGGTCAGGGCGCATGACCTCCGCATATTGCTCCGGCACCGAAAGGCAGCCCTCGGTATAAGGAACATCCTGGTCGGAGTGCCAAAGTATCTCGGGATTGATGAATGTCCTTGGATCCCGGACGGGCTCGCCGCCCTCCTCCTCCGGCTCCTGGAGATCGATCACCAGAAGACGGATCGGAACGCCGACCTGGACTGCGGCAAGGCCGATGCCGGGCGCCGCATACATGGTCTCGAACATGTCGGAGACGAGCGTCTTCAGATCGTCGTCGAACGTCTCCACCGGTTTGGAGATCTCCCGCAGGACGGGATCCGGCGTCTCGTAGATGCGGCGAATTGCCATGGGGCGGATTTAGTCTTTCGCTTCAGGGGGTTCAAGCAATGGGCCGGCGAGCCCTAAGGGCCTGGGCCAGTGTTCCCTCGTCCAGATAGTCGAGCTCACCGCCAACCGGAAGTCCGTGCGCCAACTGGCTAAGACGTATGGGAAATCCCTCGAGACGTTCGGCTACATAATGGGCGGTTGTCTGGCCCTCGAGGGTCGCATTCATTGCGAGCACGACCTCGTCGATCCCGCCGTTCGAGACGCGCTTGATGAGGGCCTCAATGCTGAGGTCCTCGGGCCGAACACCCTCGAGGGCGGAAAGACGTCCGCCAAGTACGTGATAACGCCCCGGGAAAAGACGGGAGCGATCGAGCGCCCACAAGTCGGCCACCTCCTCGACGACGCACAATGACTTGTCGTCGCGGCGGGGATCCCGGCAGATGCTGCAGGGATCCAGGGTATCGACATTTCCGCAGACCGAACAGGTCGACAGCTTCTCCGCGACGTTGCGGAGTGCGGAAAGCAGCGGCTGGAGCGCACTTTCCCGCTTTTTCATGAGATGAAGCACGGCGCGCCTCGCCGATCTTGGTCCAAGGCCCGGCAAGCGCGCAAGCGCCTGCGACAATGCTTCGATTTCCTGACTGGCCACCTTGGGGCCGAGGTAGGCAATTCCGAACGCTTTCGCCATAGGGCCTGAAATGCGCATCATATTCATGGGCTCACCGCAGTTCGCAGTCCCGAGCCTCGATGCGCTCGTCCAGGATGGGCAGGAGGTTGTCGCCGTCTACTGCCAGCCCCCACGACCAGCTGGCCGGGGGAAGAGCGAGCGCAAGACCGCGGTGCAGGAGCGGGCCGAGGAGCTCAGAATCGAGGTGAGGACACCTCGAACCCTTCGTGACGAAGGGGAGCAGGAGCGATTTCGTGAGCTTCGCGCCGACCTTGCGATCGTTGCAGCTTACGGCCTCATACTGCCCAAAGCCATCCTCGAAGCGCCGCCAAGAGGATGCATCAACGTTCATGCCTCGCTCCTTCCCCGCTGGCGCGGAGCTGCACCGGTCCAGCGCGCAATCCTTGCCGGCGACGAATGGACCGGCGTCACCATCATGAAAATGGACGAGGGCCTCGACACCGGCCCAATGCTGCTGAAGCGCGAGCGTAGAATTGATCGCAAGAATGCAGGCCAAGTTACGAAGGAACTGGCTGGACTTGGAGCTGACGCACTGATTGAGTGGCTCAATCGACCGACGCTTCCCCAAGCACAGCCAGAGAATGGCGTCACCTATGCTTCCAAGATCGACAAGGCGGAGGCTCGTCTCGACTGGACCCGGCCGGCGGTTGAGCTCGAACGTCAGGTGCGGGCCTTCAATCCGGTGCCGGGCGCCTGGTTCGAGGCCAGTGGAGAACGGCTGAAGCTCTTGGAAGCGGAGATAGGCGAGGGCTCGGGGATCCCCGGTGAAGTCCTTGATGAGCACCTCACCATCGCTTCTGGCTCGGGAACGATCCGCCCGACAACCATCCAGCGCGCAGGACGGGGGCCAATGAGCACCGAAGAGCTGCTTCGCGGCTTCCGCCTTCCCAAGGGAAGTGTCCTTTCGTGACGCGCTGGCGATTGACGATCGAGTTTGCCGGGGGCCCGTTCATGGGATGGCAGCGGCAGGATCATGGTCCCTCCGTTCAGCAGACACTCGAGGACGCGCTCCATCGGATGACAGGGGAAGTTGGCCAATTCATTGCCGCCGGAAGGACGGATGCGGGCGTCCATGCGCTTGCAATGAGCGCGCATGTCGACATCGCTCGGGATCTTACCGCCCACCGGCTACGTGAAGGCCTGAATGCACTCGTGCGCGAACACCCGGTCTCGGTCCTTGAGGTGAACCCGGTCGCCGACGACTGGCATGCCCGTTTCTCCTGCATCGGGCGACGATATCTATACCGGATCCTCAACCGCCGCGCGCCACCGGCGCTCGATAAAGGCAAGGTCTGGCATGTGGCCGTTCCGCTCGATCAAGAGGCCATGCGAGAAGGTGCGGGGCACCTCGTAGGACGTCATGACTTCACGACATTCCGCTCTGCCCAATGTCAGTCCGAGAGCCCGGTGAAGACGCTGGACCGTCTCGACGTCTCAAGGGTCGGGGACGAAATCCACGTGACTGCCGCCGCGCGCAGCTTCCTTCATCATCAGGTCCGCTCGATGGTGGGCTGCCTGGCGATGGTCGGCAGAGGGCAATGGCGGCCTCAGGACATGCGCGAAGCACTCGAAGCGCGGGACCGCACGGCTCTGGGCTTCAACGCCCCGCCGCAAGGGCTTTATTTCGTCGAAGCAATCTACCCTTAGACCAGCAGCTCGCGGGCAATCGGACGGCTCTCCCACGCCTGTGGGCTCGCAGTGAGGCCGTAAGCGCCTGCGCAGAAGACAGCGATGAGGTCGCCCACCTCAACGCGCGGCAACGCGACCTCGTCACCGAGCACGTCATAGGGCGTGCAAAGGCATCCCGTGACCGTCACTTCCTCGACGGGCGGCCCACCGAAGCGGGTCGCGACGGCAATCGGGAAGTTGTCGATCCCCGGACGGCCAAGGCTGCCGGTCGCACCTATGAGGTGATGGCCGCCTCCGTCGGTCGTCAGGAAGGTGTGGCCGCAGCTTTCGGTGCGGTCGAGAACGCGGGTCAGGTAGACGCCAGATTCGCCAACCAGCCAGCGGCCAAGCTCGATCGTGAACCGCGTGGTCGCGAGGAGCGGCGGAGCGTTGCACAAGGTGTGGTTGAGCGCGACTGCGACCTTGTCGATGTCTAGCGGTTCGTCGCCGGGCCGGCATGCGACGTCAAATCCACTTCCAAGATTGAGCTCGGGAACCGCAAGACCGATCACTTGGGCAATTTCGCCCGCGTGGGCAACGGTCACCCGGTGCACCTCGGCGAGCGCCTCCGAATCAAGGCATTGCGCACCCGCGAACATGTGCAGGCCGCGCCAATCGACCCCCGCTTCGACGAGGCCGAGCACCAGCTCGGGCACCCGATCGGCATCGACGCCGAACGGACTAGGCCGGCTGCCGATCGTGACCCTGCCCTCGTCAATGGCGAATGGCGGCGTCACACGGACGGAAATCTTGGGCTTCATTCCAACCTTCTCGCCCGCCTGGATCGTCCGCGCCGCCTCCCGTTCGCTCTCGACGCTGACGATGGCACCGGCCTTGACGGCGGCCTGAAGTTCCGCGTCGAGCTTGCCGGGCCCGGCGAAATTCATCGGAATGCCGGTAAGCTGAGCGTCCTGAAGGCGCTTGAGTTCGCCGAGGGAAACGACCCTGAAGCCGTCGACATACCTTCCAAGGAATTCCAACAATGGCTCGTAAGGATTTGCAGTCACGGCATAATGAAGAGCGATACCATCGGGCATGGCGCCCTTGAATCGGGCGATTTGAGCGCCGACGATATTATTGTCATAAACAAAGAGCGGAGTGCCGCCAGCCTCGGCGACCAAATCTTCTGCGGGGAGACCTCCGACCAGCAGGTGGCCTTCTTCTGAAGCACCGAAATACGATGGAATCGGCCCTGCTGGCTTCACTCGCGATCCCCCTTCAAGCTGCCCCTATTCGGCTGCGATCGCCTCATATTCCTGGGCTGCGAGATATTTTTCCACGTCGAGGGCGGCCATGCAGCCTGTGCCCGCAGCCGTAACGGCCTGCCGATAGACCTTGTCCATGACGTCACCGCACGCGAACACCCCGGCAACGCTCGTCCTCGTCGTGCCCGGCTCGACAAGGATATAGCCTTCTTGATCGAGCTTCTCCTGTCCGTTGAACAGCTCCGTGGCGGGCTGATGACCAATCGCGACAAAGGCACCTTCGACTTCGACCCTGCTGATCTCGCCCGTCCGCTTGTTTCGGATGTCGAGGCCCACGAGCGCTTCCGGTTCACCGCCCGCAACGAACTCGACGACTTCACTGTCCCATATGATGTTGACGTGCGGATTGGCGAACAACCGGTCCTGCAGGATCTTCTCCGCGCGAAGCGAATCGCGACGGTGAATAAGGGTGACGTCATGGCTGTGGTTGGTGAGGTAGAGAGCCTCCTCGACCGCGGTGTTCCCGCCGCCGATCACGGCGACTCTTTTGCCGCGGTAGAAGAAGCCGTCGCACGTCGCACACGCTGAGGCGCCCCTGCCCTTCATATGCTCCTCGGACGGAAGGCCGAGCCACTTTGCCTGGGCGCCGGTCGCGATCACAAGTGCATCTGCAAAATATTGCGTGCCACCGTCTCCGCCCAGGCGGAACGGCCGCCGCGAAAGATCGATCTCGCTGATGTGATCCCAGACCACCTTGGCGCCGACATGCTCGGCCTGGGCCTGCATTTCCTCCATGAGCCAAGGCCCCTGGATGACGTCACGGAAGCCCGGGTAATTCTCGACGTCCGTCGTGGTTGTCAGCTGGCCGCCAGGCTGGATGCCCTGGATCACGATCGGACTGAGGCCCGCGCGCGCGGCGTAGATAGCCGCCGTGAGGCCGGCAGGCCCGGAGCCGAGCACGGCCACGCGCGTCGAAATGCTGTTGCTCATGCCAAGCATCTAGGGCGCCCGAAAGCGCCCCGCAACGTCGGCCTTTATGCGAAAGTTAAATCGCCCGCCGGCCGGCGACGAAGTTCCAGATAAGAACGATGATGCCGATCACGAGGAGAAGGTGAATGAGTCCGCCGGCCACGTGAAAGGCGAAAAAGCCGAGAGCCCAGAGGATCAGCAGGATGATGGCGATCGTCAGAAGCATGGGTATTCCTCCCTTGGTGTCGCCCGCGTAACGGTCAATAAGCGGGCGCGTTCCAATGGCGGATTTTTATACCAGCCGGGAGTGCCTCACCGCCGCTTCGATGAAGCCCGCGAATAAGGGATGCGGCTCGAAGGGCCGGCTCTTCAATTCGGGATGGAACTGGACACCGATGAACCAGGGATGGTCCGGCCGTTCGACAATCTCGGGAAGCTGGCCATCGGGCGACATGCCGGAGAAAATCAACCCCGCACCCTCGAGCGCGTCGCGATAATGGACATTGACCTCATAACGGTGGCGATGTCGCTCGCTGATCGTTTCCGTGCCGTAGATCGAGCGAACGACGCTGTTGCCATCGAGCTTGGCAGGATAGGCGCCCAGTCTCATCGTTCCCCCGAGGTCACCGCCCTTGGCCCGTTTCTGGAGGCCCTCTTCGCTCATCCACTCGGTGATCATTCCGACGACCGGTTCTGAGGTGTCACCGAACTCGGTGGTCGATGCTTCCGAAATCCCCGCCTGGTTTCGTGCTGCTTCGATGCACGCCATCTGCATTCCAAGGCAGATGCCGAAAAAGGGGATTTCGCGCTCGCGCGCGAACTTGACGCTCGCGATCTTCCCCTCGCTTCCGCGCTCTCCAAAGCCGCCCGGGACAAGGATGCCATGAAGAGGCTCGAGTTCAGCCGCGATTTCCGCCTCGGGATGCTCGAAGATCTCGGCGTCGATCCACTCGATATTGACCTTCGCCCGATTGGCGATGCCGCCATGGACCAGGGCTTCGCGGAGGCTCTTATAGGCATCGGGCAAACCCACATATTTGCCCACGACTCCGATCGTGACCTCGCTCTCGTAATGATCGATCCGGTCCATGATCTCGCGCCAGCGCGTCGGATCCGGAACTGGCGCGTCGGAGATTCCGAACGCGCGCAGGACCTCGTCGTCGAGACCGGCCTCATGATATTGGAGAGGGACGTCGTAGATGTTGCGCGCATCGAGCGCCGGGATCACGGCTTCCTTCCTGACATTGCAGAAAAGGGCGATCTTGGCGCGATCGCTGTCGGGAAGAGGTTTCTCCGATCGGCACAAGAGCACTTCGGGCTGAACCCCGAGGCTGGAGAGCTCACGGACGCTGTGCTGTGTGGGCTTGGTCTTGAGTTCGCCCGCGGCGGCGATCCAGGGCACGAGAGTGGTGTGGACGCTGACGGTCTGATCGCGGCCAAGATCGTTTCTCAGCTGGCGTATGGACTCGATGAACGGCAGGCTCTCGATGTCGCCCACCGTTCCGCCGATCTCGCAAATCACGAAATCGCAGCCGTTGGTATCGGCGAGCGCGAATTCCTTGATGGCGTTCGTGACATGCGGAACAACCTGGACCGTGGCTCCAAGATAGTCGCCGCGACGCTCCTTCGCGATGATGTCACGATAGATGCGGCCGGTCGTGACATTGTCGGACTGGCGTGATGAGACGCCGGTGAAGCGCTCGTAATGTCCAAGGTCGAGATCCGTCTCCGCGCCGTCGTCGGTCACGTAGACTTCGCCGTGCTGGTAGGGCGACATCGTTCCCGGATCGACATTCAGATAGGGATCGAACTTCCGGATTCGGACCGTGTAGCCGCGCGCTTGGAGAAGCGCCCCGAGGGACGCCGAAAGGAGGCCTTTACCAAGCGATGAGACCACGCCGCCGGTGACAAATATGAACCTCGTCATGGGAGTCGGGGCTTAGGGGGACAGGCGCCGCGGGCGCAACCCACGGCGCGAAAAAAATGTGGCGTCGCCGGTTACTGCGCGAGCGGAACGGCTGGAGCGGACTGATTCTGCTGCGGATTTGTCGTCGGTTGCGAAGGAGCCGGCTGCACGGGCTGCGACTGCTGGGTCGGTGCGAGCTTCCCTGCAAGTGACGTGTCGATCTTCGTCGGCGTGCGCGTTGCACCCGCGATTGCCGCCATGACGATCGAGAGCACGATGAACGTACCCCCGAGCACCGCTGTGGAGCGGGTTAGGAAGTCGGCGGCGCCGCGCGCCGTCATGAAACCCGACGAGCTCCCGCCGACGCCGAGGCCGCCGCCCTCGGAGCGCTGCATCAGGATGACGCTGATCAGCGCTACGGCGATGAGCGATTGGACGATCAGCAGAAATGCAAACATGGCGGGCTTTCGAAAATGTATGTCGAGCGGCGCGACTTAGTCGGCGCCGCCAATGCTTTCAACTCACCACTCGCCAGCCCTCTTTCCGCCTGTGGCAGAATTGACGAACGGTTTCGATCTTATCGCCAGTCCGGCAAAGGTCACCGTACCATCGGAAGCGCGAGCAACCCCGTTCGACAGAAGAAGGCTGCTCACCCTGCAGCCGCCGCAGCCTGGACGATGGGGATGAAGTCTTCAGCCTTGAGGCTTGCACCACCCACAAGCGCTCCATCGACATCCGCGATTGCGAATATTTCAGCAGCGTTCGAAGGTTTGACGGAGCCGCCGTAGAGAATGCGCACCCTAGCACCCTCGCTCCCGTAGCTCTGGCGAAGCTTGTTCCTGATTGCCTCGTGCATCTCACCGATCTCCGGAATGGTCGGGATCTTGCCGGTGCCAATCGCCCAGATGGGCTCATAGGCAATCGAGAGGCGGGCGGAGTCCTCGAGCCTGCCGGGAAGCGAGCCATCAAGCTGGGCAACGACAGTCGCAACCGCGTCACCGCTGGAGCGCATTTCCAGGCTCTCACCGACGCACAGAATAACGTCCAGACCAACAGCAAGTCCGGCCTCTGCCTTCGCCTTCACGTCGGCGTCGCTTTCGCGCTGCGCATCGCGTCGTTCGCTGTGGCCCACGATGGTGAGCGAAGCGCCCGCGTCGAGCAGCATGTGGGCCGACGTGCAGCCCGTGTGCGCACCCTTCTCGGAGCGGTGCACGTCCTGGCCTCCGATCGCGAAATCCGGGACGCGCCTTGCGGCGCGCTCAATAAGAATAGCGGGAACGCACAGCGCGACATCGACTTGCGGGATACCGACCGATGACCTGGCGATCGCTTCGATCTCCTCGAGGTCCGAGGACAGACCATGCATCTTCCAGTTGCCGGCAACGAGCTTTCTAAGTCCCATATCCTCCCCTTTTCCGGGGGGGACGTAGCGGCGTGGCTTGATGCACGCCAGCCCGCCCCCTAAAGCAGCCGCCTTCTTCCAATCGCACCGGGAACCCGATGCTCTCCTTCTTCCGTCGCGTCTCCAAGTCAAAGATCGGCACCGGGGTCATGGCCTTCGTCCTGATCGCAATCCTCGGCGGCTTCGCCCTTGCCGACCTGTCGAATTTCGGCACTGGCAACCTCAGCTTCGGCATGTCCGGCGGGACGCTTGCCAAGGTCGGCGACCAGGAAGTGAGCGAGCGCGAGATGTCGGAAGCCATGCAGCGCCGGCTACAGCAGGCTCGCCAGCAGCGGGCGGATGCCGACTATGCAAGCGTCATCGGGGACTTCAATCCGCTCTTTGATTCGCTCCTCGACGAGCGTTCGCTGATGGCGTTCGCCGACAGCTACGATTTCCCACTGTCGAGGCGCATGATCGATGCCGAAATCGCGCAGCTCCCCGGCACCAAGGGACTCAACGGGCAGTTCAGCGAGCAAGGCTACCAGTCCTTCCTTGCCCAGCAACGATTGAGCGATGCCGAAGTCCGGCAAGTGCTCGCCGGTGGCCTGTTGCAGCGGATGCTTCTCACTCCTGTTGTGACCAATGCTCGCGTGCCGGTCGGCATGGCGACGGTCTACGCGTCGATGCTCCTCGAGACCCGGGAGGGGGAAGCGGTCAGCGTCCCGCTCGAGCCGTTCAAGACGGGCCTCCAGCCCGGCGACGCTCAGCTGCAGCAATTCTACACCGCCAACCGTGCACGTTACATGATCCCTGAGCAACGGGTGCTGCGGGTAGCAAGGATTGGTCCTGAACAGGTCGCGAACATCACTGCATCCGATCAGGAAGTGACCGCTTACTACAATGCCAACAAGACGACCTACGCGCCGAGCGACACCCGTTCGCTCAGCCAAGTCGTGGTCCAGGACCAGGCGACCGCCAATGCCATTGCTCAGCGTGCGAAGGCGGGCGCCAGCCTTGCTGCCGCAGCTGCCCCTGCCGGTAGCGGCGCTGCAGTGAGCACGCTTCAGAACCAGAGCCGCGCCGCTTATGCCGGAGTTGCCGGCGACAAAGCAGCCAATGCCGTCTTTGCCGCGGCCCAGGGCGCGCTTGTCGGGCCGATCCAGTCCGAATTCGGCTGGGTCGTCGTGAAGATCGATTCGGTCAGTGCGGGGGGCGGCAAGACGCTCGAGCAAGCCAAGGCCGAGATCGCTGACAAGCTGACCAAGGACAAGCGCAAGTCGGCGATCGAGGACCTCGTCGACAAGGTCCAGAACACGCTCGACAACGGCGGCAACTTCAGTGAGGCGGTCGAGGCTGCAAAGCTGCCGATTACGACGACGCCGCTAATCACGGCCAATGGCACGTCACGCGCTGACGCGTCTTTCAAACTGCCGCCAGAGCTTGCTCCGGTGCTGAAGACGGGCTTCGAAATCGCGCCGAACGATCCGCCTGAAATCGTCACGCTCCCGGGTGATGCCGGCTATGCCGTCGTCTCGCCGGGACAGGTCGTGCCCTCGGCGCCCGCGCCGTTTGGCAACATCCGCGAACAGGTCGCGACGGACTGGCTCAACGACCAGGCGACGCAGCGGGCACGCGCCGCAGCTGCCCAAATCGCGGCGAAGGCAATCGGCAATGTCTCGCTGGCGGAAGCCGTGAAGGCGACGGGAGCTCCTTTGCCCGCGCCGCAACCCGTCGCGGCGCGCCGGATCCAGATCAGCAACCCGCAGGCCAATGTGCCCGCTCCCTTGAAACTGCTTTTCACCGTCGGCCCGGGTCACAGCCGCATGGCACCAGTCGCGCAGGGCGGATTTGTCGTGGTAAAGGTCAACAAGATGACCCCGGGGAATGCGCTGGTTGCGCCCGGGCTCATCACTCAGGTCCAGGGTGAACTGAACCAGGCAAGCTCGCAAGATTATGCCCAGCAGTTCATCGCGGACGTCAGGCGCCAGATGAACGCCAAGCGCAACGAGAACGCGATCCAGGCCTTCAAGACGCGACTTGTAAGCAGCGGAGGCTGAGCAGGCGTCCCCGCTTGACGTCTCTTCTTTTGTTGCCTACACGTTCTCCGTTCGTTCTTTTCGGGGGAGTGACTGCCGATGCTCACCGCCAAGCAGCATGAATTGCTGCTCTTCATCGACAATCGCTTGAAGGACAGTGGGATCAGTCCAAGCTTCGACGAGATGCGCGAGGCGCTTGAGCTGAAGTCCAAGTCCGGGGTTCACCGACTGATCTCCGCCCTTGAGGAGCGCGGTTTCATCAGACGACTTCCCAATCGCGCGCGCGCGCTGGAGGTCGTGAAGCTTCCCGACACTCGTCCTTCGGCC
>DATMHD010000390.1:0-4569 GCA_035555075.1 Sphingomicrobium sp.
CTCGATAGCCTCACGAACCAGATCACCCGCGTCGAACGAAATTCCAATATCCTGATCGAGAGCCTCTCGCTCCTGATCCGTTACACGCTCACCGTCACCGCACCGGTCGGTCAATTGAGCGACGAAGAGCGAAAGCTCGGCCGCGATCGCTTCGAGGAATTTGCCGAACGTGTCGCGCAGCAGCTTGCGACAGGCCGCCGGACACTCGGCGGCGACGAGGACGACGAATGATCGGCTCCGACACCGCGAGCCGCCGGCACGCGATGCTCCGGACAGCCATGGGCCCCGACATCGCTGCCGCGCTCGCCGACCCGGAGGTCATCGAAGTGATGGTCAATCCGGACGGCGGTCTTCGTCTCGACCGGCTCGAGACGGGCCGCTGCGAAACCGGCATCATCATCGATTGCGCGCGTACGGAACGGATCATCCGGCTTGTTGCAAGCCATGCGCGGATCGAGGCGCATGGTTCATCGCCGATCGTCAGCGCCGAGCTCCCCCCGCTTGGCGACGACATTGCTGGCGAGAGGTTCGAGGGGCTTCTCCCGCCGGTTGCTCCTGGTCCCTGCTTTGCGATCCGGAAACCGGCGCGCCGCATCCACGGCCTTGCCGATTACGTCTCCGACGGGATCATCGTCAAAGAGCTCGCCGGGCTTTTGGCACGGAGCGTTGCCGAGCGCCGGAACATCCTCATCGCGGGGGGGACCAGCTCGGGAAAGACGACGCTTGCGAACGCCTTATTGGCCGAGCTCGCCCGCTGCGATGAGCGCGTCATCCTCATCGAGGATACGCGAGAACTCCAGTGCACCGCGAGGGACACCGTCGCGCTGAGGACGAAGCCCGGCGTTGCTGCAATGTCCGACCTCGTCCGCTCGACGCTTCGCTTGAGGCCCGACCGGATCATTGTCGGTGAAGTCCGGGGCGGCGAAGCCCTCGACATGCTGAAGGCCTGGAATACGGGCCATCCAGGCGGGATCGCGACGGTCCATGCCAATAGCGCCCGCTCTTCGCTCTACCGGATCGAACAGCTGGTCCAGGAAGCGGTGGTGAATGTGCCCCGGCGGCTCATCGCCGACGCGCTCGACCTCATCGTCTTCATCGCGGGGCGCGGCACCCACCGCCGCATTGCCGCGGTCGAAGTCGTCGAGGGGCTCGATCCTGGCGGCGACTATCTGCTGCGCGCGGTCAATCCCGAACCCCCGAACCTTGAAGGAGAGTGATCAATGGCTTCCCGACGCTTGATCCAATGCATGTGTGCCGCTCGTTCGGCCCTGTTCGCCACCGGCCTCATCCTTTCCGCTGCCGCCCATGCGGCGGGCTCGGGCATGCCCTGGGAAGAGCCGCTCCAGAAGGTCCTTGAGTCTGTGCAAGGACCCGTCGCGAAGATCATCGCGGTGATCATCATCATCACCACGGGGCTGACGCTCGCTTTCGGGGAGACCGGCGGAGGGTTCAGAAGGCTCATCCAGATCGTCTTCGGGCTCTCGATCGCCTTTGCGGCTTCCTCCTTCTTCCTCAGCTTCTTCAGCTTTGGCGGCGGGGCGCTGATCTCGTGACCGGCTCTGCAATCGAAGGCTTCGAGGTGCCGGTCCATCGTTCGCTGGTCGAGCCGATCCTCCTCGGGGGCGCGCCGCGCTCGCTTGCGATCCTCAACGGCACTATCGCAGCCGCGCTCGGCCTTGGTCTTCGGCAATGGATCGCGGGTCTGATCCTCTGGGCATTGGGGCACAGCCTTGCAGTGCTCGCTGCCAAGCGGGATCCAAGCTTTGCTCCGGTGCTCCTTCGCCACCTCCGCTTGCCGCCGCACTTCTCATGCTGAACCTTGCCGAATATCGCGAGCGCTCGGACCGGCTCGCCGATCATCTTCCCTGGGCTGCGCTCGTTGGTCCTGGAATCGTCCTCAACAAGGATGGCAGCTTCCAGCGGAGCTTCGCCTATCGAGGTCCCGATCTTGAAAGCGCGACCGAGGCCGAGCTCGTCGCCTTGTCCGCAAGGGTCAACAACGTCCTCAAAAGGTTCGGCTCGGGATGGGCGCTGTTCTTCGATACCGAGCGGAGAGAAGCGCTCGGTTATCCAGAGAGCCGGCTCCCCGATGCAGCTTCATGGCTGGTCGACGAGGAACGACGCGCAAGCTTCGAGGGCGGCCGCACTCATTTCGAGAGCCGCTCCCATCTTACACTTCTCTACCTCCCGCCAGCGGACGCCGAGGCACGGGCCGAGCGCGCGCTTGTCGAGGGCGGAACTGACAGCCACGGCCGGGACTGGCGCCAGGCGCTCGCATCTTTCGAGGCCAACACGGCCCGCGCCCTCGGCATGCTCTCGGGCCTCATGCCGGACGTCCGTGCGCTCGATGATGAGGAGACCTTGAGCTTCCTCCACAATGCGGTGTCGGACCGGCAGCAGAGGGTCGCTGTCCCCGAAACGCCGATCTATCTCGATGCGCTCCTCGCCGATACGCCGCTTTCGGGCGGGCTCGAGCCGAGGCTTGGTCGCCTCAATCTTCGAACGCTCACCCTTCTTGGCTTTCCCTCCCTCAGTCGCCCCGCCATCCTCGATGCGCTGAACCACCAGGATTTCGGGTACCGCTGGGTGACGCGCTTCATCGCGCTAGACCGCGCGGATGCCGCCCGCGCGCTGACGCGGCTGAGGCGCCAATGGTTCAACAAGAGAAAGTCCGTCACCGCGCTCCTTCGCGAAGTGATGTACAACCAACCCGCGCAGCTCACCGACAGCGATGCCGACAACAAGGTCGTCGATGCGGACCAGGCGCTCCAGGAGCTTGGGGGCGACCATGTCGCCTTTGGGTACCTGACGACAACCATCACGGTCGCGGACACGGATAGTGCTTCTGCCGACGAGAAGGTGAGGAACATCGAGCGGGTGGTGAACGGGCTCGGCTTCACGGTGAAGCGGGAGCGGATGAATGCGCTCGAAGCCTGGCTCTCGAGCCTTCCTGGCCATGCATACGCCAACGTCCGCCAACCCCTCGTCCATACGCTCAACCTTGCGCATCTTATGCCCTTGTCCTCGGTCTGGGCCGGACCTTCCGGAAATGAGCATCTTGCCGGGCCGCCACTCCTTTTTGCGGAGAGCAAAGGCTCGACCCCTTTCAGGCTTTCAACCCATGTCGGCGATGTCGGCCACATGCTGGTGGTGGGTCCGACGGGAGCCGGCAAATCCGTGCTCCTCTCCCTCCTTGCGCTCCAGTTCCGGCGCTATCCAGGTGCCCGCATCTTCATCTTCGACAAGGGCTGGTCGGCAAGGGCGGCAGTCATTGCAATGGGCGGCACCCATCATGAGCTCGGCGCCGGCGCGCGGAGCGGAGCGCAAGCGCTCGCCTTTCAGCCGCTGAAGGCGATTCACATGCCCTCCGAGCGGGCCTGGGCCGCGGAATGGCTCGAGGGACTATTCGGGCATCAGGGGGAGAGCATCACTCCTGAAACCAGGGAGGCGCTGTGGTCGGCCTTGCTCAGCCTTGCCTCGGCACCTCCCGAGGAGCGGACGCTGACCGGCCTCTCGCTCCTTCTTCAGTCGAATGCGCTGAAGTCGGCACTTCAGCCCTACACGCTCGAGGGCCCGTTCGGGCCGCTCCTCGACGCTGCAGAGGACGGTCTCGCGCTTGCCGACGTCCACTGCTTCGAAACCGAGACGCTGATGGGGCAGCATGGCGCTGTTGCGCCGGTCCTCACCTACCTCTTCCACCGGCTGGAGGAGCGGTTCGACGGTTCGCCCTCCCTCCTTCTTCTCGATGAAGCCTGGCTCTTCCTCGATCATCCGCTGTTCGCGGCCAGGATCCGGGAATGGCTGAAGGTCCTTCGCAAGAAGAATGTCGCGGTGATCTTCGCGACCCAGTCGCTTGCAGATGTGGCCGAAAGCTCGATCGCTCCTGCAATCATCGAAAGCTGCCCGCAGCGGATCTTCCTCCCCAATGACCGCGCGGTCGAGCCGCAGGCGCGCGAGGCCTATGAGCGCTTCGGGCTCAATCCGCGGCAGATCGAGCTCATCGCAAGGGCGACGCCCAAGCGCGATTATTACCTCCAGTCGCGCCGCGGAAACCGGCTGTTCGAGCTGGCGCTCGGGCCGGTTGCGCTCGCGCTCGCTGGATCATCGGATGCAGGCTCCAGGAGCCTCATCGATCGCCTTCTCCACGAGGGCGGCGGCGCCTCTTTCCTCAAGCGCTTCCTTGAAGCGCGAGGCCTTGGCTGGGCCACCTCTCTGCTCGACCGCTTCCAACCTGAACCAGAAGGAGATGTGATGTGAAGGCTTTTCATCGCGCGCTAGTCGCCGCCGCCTCGAGTGCACTTATGCTTTCGGCAACCTTCGCTGTGCCGGTGGCTTCCGCCCAGGCGGGAGGTTTGCCTGTTTTTGATGTCACCAATTATTCCCAGAACCTTCTCCAGGCGGCGAGGGCGCTCGAGCAGATCAACAACCAGGTTCGCTCGCTCCAGAACGAAGCCTCGATGCTTCAGAACATGGGGAAGAACCTTCAGCGCATCGACTTCCCTCAGCTCCAGCGGATCAACTCCGCGATGCAGCGGATCGACCAGCTCATGGCCCAAGCTCAAGGGAACG
>DATMHD010000391.1:0-15045 GCA_035555075.1 Sphingomicrobium sp.
CCTCTCTCCCAATGGAGCGCTTATTGCTGCGGCAGCCAGCCTGCAAGTTCGCGAGAGACAAGAGCCTCCAGCATGTCGATGCCTTCAGGCGAATCGTTGAGGCAGTCAATGAGGGCGAATTTGTCGCCTCCTGCGCCAAGGAAGGTTTTGCGGCCCCGGATTCCAAGCTCTTCCAACGTCTCGATGCAGTCGACCGAGAACCCCGGCGCTGCAACGGCGACGCGCTTCACGCCTTGCCTTGGATATGAGGCAAGCGTCGCCTCGGTCGAGGGTTCGAGCCACTTTGCCCGGCCGAACCGTGACTGGAAGGCAATATCGACGTCCGACCCGAGCGCTTCCGAGAGGAGCCTCGCGGTCTTCCTGCAATGGCAATGATAGGGATCGCCAAGCTCCAGCGTCCTCACCGGCATTCCGTGGAAGCTCAGGAGCAGCCGGTCCGGCTCGAAGTCAAGGGCGGAAAGCTGGCGCCTGAGGCTCGATGCGAGCGCCTCGATGTACAAGGGATCATCGTAATAGGGGGGCAATGTTCTTAGCGCCGGCTGCCAGCGCATCCGCGCCAGAGCGCCGAACACGGCATCGTTCGCGGTTGCGGTCGTTGCCGCGCAATATTGAGGGTAAAGCGGTGCCGACAGGATCCGCGTACATCCTTCGGCCACCATATTGTCGAGTGCTGCGCCGATGCCGGGATGTCCATAGCGCATCGCATAATGGACGCTGATCTTGGGCAGGCGCGAACGGAGCACGTCCGCCTGCCGCGCCGCGATCGCGCGCAAGGGCGAACCCTGATTGGTCCAGATCTGGTTATAGGCTTCGGCCGACCGCCTGGGGCGGGTCCTTAGGATGATCCCGTGAAGGATGGGCTTCCAGGCGAAAGGGTGGATTTCGATGACCCTCGGATCGCTGAGAAACTCGGCGAGATAGCGGCGGACGGCGCGGGCTTCCGGCGCATCTGGCGTGCCGAGATTGATGAGGAGCACGCCGATCCGGGGCTCAGGAAGGCTGGGATGATCCGCCGGCTTCGTCATTGAGCCGCCATAGGATTGAACGGAAGTGAGCGCATGCGTTTCCCGGAGCCAGCATGGATCGCGTTTGCAACCGCAGGTGCAAGAGCAAGCGTCCCAAGTCCGCTGACGCCCCCTGCGCGCTCACTGCTTGCGATGATCTCGATCTGGATATCGGGAGTTTCCGAAAGGCGCGGCATGCCGATGGCGCCGATGGGCCGAGCGCGCGGCATCCCTGCGACCCATTCGGGCGAGGGAATTGTCGCCTGCGCGAGTGCCCAGATGAGCCCGCCCGCGACCTGCTGCTCGATGACGCCCGTGTTGACCGCTCGGCCGCAATCGATCGCGGCAAGGAGCCGGTGAACCTTCACGCGCTGGTCTTCACCGATGCTCGCGATCGCGACGAGGCCGATGTGCGACCCGAAGGCGGAGGCGCCAGCGATCCCCATCGTGCTTCCCTGACCTCCGCCATCCCAGCTTGCGAGCCTGGCGGCCGCCTGGAGGCAGCGCGCAAGGCGTCCGTTGCCGCCCAGCATCGACATGCGGAAGGAGAGGGGCTCCATTCCCGCGGCGTGCGCAAGTTCGTCGACGAAGCTTTCGGTGAAGAAAGCGAACTCGCGCTGGGGCGAACCGCGCATGTAGCCCGCGGTGACAGGAAGATCGGCGTGGACGGCATCGATCCTGATGTTCGGGATCGAATAAGGAGGAATCGATCCCTGAAGCGCCGATTGTCCGAGCTTTCCGGGTGCATCCTTGCCTGCAAGGCGGCCAAGCGCGGAGCCAAGTCCGTCGGAGGTCGCGACGGTCATCTTCCAGGCGGCCGTGATCCCGCTTTCGCCCGGAAGGGCTGTCATGTGCGCCAGCGCGCCGGGCGCCACGCGATCATGGTTTTGGCCTCCCGACTGGGAGATGACGACCTGGACCGGCCTGCCGGCCTCCTTTGCCAGTTCGGCCGCGATCGAGACTGCGTCGGGTTCCATCGCACGGCCGGCGGGCTCCCCGGGAGGCATTGGAAAGAGTTTCCGTTCGGCTCTGCCAAACCCCGGTGCCTGGGTTGCCGTCCAAAGCTCGACGAGGCCCTCGCTCATCCGCGCCGTCGCGCTCAAGGGTTCAAGGCCAAGGTGCTGCGAGGGCGCCGCATAATAAGTCGCGGCAAGGGGACGCGATCCCCTGACTGCTCCATCATAATTGCCAGCCGAGAACCATTCGATAACGGCAAAATTTCGAAGTGCATGTTCGAATGCGTTCCGCATCTCAGGTGGGCTGCGCTCGCCGGAAAATCGGGGGTTTGCCTTCTTGAGTGCCTCCTCGGCGGTCCACCAGCTGTCGGCGAGGGCCGCAATCCACTTATCGTTCGCGCTCACGTGCCGGATTCCCCGGGTCCGCTGAAGCTCGTCGCGCGAATATCCCGTGAGCCGGCCGCCCGGCGGCGCCAGGCGAACGCTCGCGTAAAGCATGCCGGGCAGACGGACGTCGGAAGCAAAACGCCAATTGCCTTGCGCCTTGGAAGGCCCGTCGAGGCGCTGGAGCGGCCGCCCCATGAGACGGCCCTGCGCCGATGCGCGAAGCGGCGCATCTCGCGGCACGCTCCGGCCGGCGGCTTCCTCGGCAAGCTCTCCGAAGGTGAAGGTCCTCACCCCATTGATCACGAAGCCGTCGGCGGTGTCGCAGGATTTGGGATGGATGTTCCACCGGTCCGCCGCAGCTCCGATGAGCATTGCCCGTGCCGTTGCTGCCGCTTCGCGCAACGCCGCTTCGAAGGCGCGGACCGAGGTCGAGTTCGCGGTGATCCTGATCCCCGCCGGCCAATCCTCCTCGCCCCCCAGGGGATTGGCATAGGCCTTGGAGAGCGGCGCAGGTTCGACCCCGATCGTTTCCCATGCCGCACCGAGCTCGTCAGCGATGATCTGCGCAAGACCAGTCCAGATCCCCTGGCCCGTCTCGACCTGAGGGATCGCGACGGTGATCCTTCCGCTTTGCGCAATCTTGATGAAATTGCCGAACGCCTCTTCGTTTTTCCCCGAAGCAAGCTCGGTTTTGAGATGACGCGGCCAAAGCGAAAAGGCGACGACCAGGCCGATGCCTGCGCCGCCCGCGACCAGCAATGTGCGACGGTCGATGCTCAATGGGCGTATTGGGCCTTGAGGGCGCGCCGATCGATCTTCCCGGTGCCGAGGCGCGGCAGGGCAACGTCCGAAATGATGATGCGCTCGGGAATCTTGAAGCGGGCGAGCTTTCCGCCGAGGAAAGCACGGAGCTCGTCGGCCTCGAGTTTTTCTCCAGCATTCAGGTGGACGATCGCGACGGGGACTTCGCCAAGCCGCTCGTCCGCCATCGCAAAGACGGCAGCTTCGGCGACGGCTGGGCAGGAATAGCATTCGGCCTCGACTTCGGCAGCCGAGATATTCTCGCCGCCCCGGATGATAATCTCCTTTTTCCGGTCGACGATGAAGAGATAGCCATCCTCGTCGAGATAGCCGACGTCGCCGGTTCGGACCGTCCCGTCGGCTGCGATCGTCTCACGGGTCGCGTCAGGATTTTCCCAATAGCATTTGATGTTCGCGGCCGTTCTGATGCCGATCTCGCCGGCTTGGCCGGGACCCAGATGCCGGTCGCCCGCCCCAAGGATCGAGACTTCGATGAGCGGCCGCTGCGGCCTTCCGGTCGAGGCGGGCTTTGCCGCGTAACTGCTCCAGAAATTGGCGCAGCCGGTAGCATTGGTCTCGGTAAGCCCGTAACCGAGCGCCGGCTGCGCATCGGGGAATTCGCTCCTCAGCCTTTCGACGTGGCTCACCGGCCTCGGCGCCCCGCCCGCCGTGATGTCCTTGAGGGATGAAAGATCATATCTGGAGCGTTCGGGATGGTTCATGATTTCGAGGCTCATCGTCGGAACCCCAACGAAATAGGTGATCTTTTCCTTTTCGATGAGCCGGAGCGCCTCGGTGGCATCCCATTTGGGCATGATCACCATGCACCTTCCGATGACGAAACTGTTGAGCATGACCGGGACTTCGCCCGTCACATGGAACAGGGGGACGCTGAGCAAGGTCCTCGCGGGCGTTGCCGGCGCACGGCCGTCCTGGGTCAATAATCCCAGCAGGACGATGAGGCCGATCGAATAGGCATAGACGCCCGTCGTCACGGCCCGGTGGGTCGAGAGGGCGCCCTTGGCATCTCCCGTCGAACCTGAGGTGAAGAGGATGGTTGCATCATCCTCGGGCAACACTTCCGGAAGGGCGCTGCTCTCGTCCGCGCCTTCCATCAGCGGAGCGATCGCCTCGTTGACGGGCCGGTCGATGGGAATCGAAACCGTGTCATATTGGCCGCACCGCTCGTTGATCCTTTTGGCGCGAGGCGGGTCCGCGATGATGAGCTTCGGCCTCGTCAGCTGGACGGCATGCTCCATCTCGAGGGGTTCCCACCAGCCGTTCAGCAAGGTCGCGATGCCGCCGGCCTTGAGGATCGCCATGTAGGAGACGATCCATGCCGGGCAGTTGCGCATCGCGATCCCGACCCGGTCGCCCTTCGCGATCCCGCGGGCAACGAGTCCGTGCGCAAGCCGGTCGGAGATTCGGTCGAGATCGGCGAAGGTGAGACGTTCTTCGCCCGCGATCACCGCTTCGTTGGAGCCGTTGAGGGCCACGAATGTCTTGAAGAACAGCGGCAGGGTTGCGGGGAAATTCGTGACGATCGCGCGGCCCTTGTCATCGCTGCCAATGGTCAGGCGCCCGCCAGGTCCCGTGACCCTTGCAAGTTCCTCGTCAAACCGGCGGTCGAGCTCGTTCGGCATTGATGTAGCACCCGCTCCTTTGCCTTTGCGCGCCCTCGCCTTATGAGGCGCTGAACTTTGATGGGGAAGCCCTTGCAAGCCGTGGACAACAGTCGCTTCGTTGCGTTTCCCGACCTTGGCCTCTCGCCGGTCGCCCTCCACATCGGTCCTTTTGACCTTCGCTGGTACAGCCTTGCCTATCTCGCGGGCATTTTCGTCGGCTATTGGTATCTCCTGAAGCTCCTCAAGGAGCCCGGTGCGCCGCTCGCCCGCCGACACGCCGACGATCTCGTTTTCTATGCCGCCCTCGGCATTATCCTGGGGGGCAGGCTCGGCTATGTCCTCTTCTACAATTTCGGCCAGTATCTGCGGCATCCGATCGAGATCCTGAAGCTCTGGGACGGCGGCATGTCCTTCCACGGCGGCGTCGTCGGGACCTCGCTCGGGATCATCTACTTCGCGCACAAGCAGAAGCTCAGCTGGCTCCGCATCCATGATTATGTCGCCTGCTGCGCCCCGTTCGGGCTGTTCTTCGGAAGGCTCGCGAACTTCATCAACCAGGAGCTCTGGGGCGCCCCGACGAGCGTTCCCTGGGCGATCCGATTCCAGGAATTCAACGAATATGGCCAGCGCGTGCTCGGGCCGCCCCGGCACCCGAGCCAGCTCTACGAAGCCTTCCTCGAAGGCGTCGTCCTCTTCGTCATCCTCGCATTCCTCTTCTGGAGGACGAAGTCCCGCTACGAGCCGGGCAAGCTCGTCGGGGTGTTCATCTTCCTTTACGGCATCTTCCGCTTTGGCATCGAGTTCATCCGTGAGCCCGACCAGCAGCTCATCGGCTTTGCTCAGGCAACCCACCTCCACATGGGCCAGTGGCTGTCGTTGCCGATGATCCTTGGCGGCATCTATCTGATCGTCACTGCTCCCAAGCGCCGCGTGCGCGTGGAACCTACGGTCGGCACTGCTTCGGTCGCGTGACCCCGCTCGAGCGCGCGCTTCGGGAACGGATCGCAGCTGAAGGCCCGATCAGCGTCGAAGCCTATATCGAGGCCTGCAACGCTTATTATTATGCGACCCGGGATCCCTTGGGCGCGTCCGGCGACTTCACGACCGCACCGGAAATCAGCCAGATGTTCGGGGAAATGGTGGGAGCAGCGCTCGCCGATTGCTGGAAGCGCGCAGGAGCGCCGGCGGATGCAATCTATGTCGAGCTGGGGCCTGGCCGGGGAACTCTTGCAGCCGATGCACTGAGGGTCATGAGGTCCGCAGGCTTCAAGGGCGAAGTCCATCTCGTCGAAACAAGCCCAGTGCTTCTGGGTGCGCAGCGCGAAGCCGTGCCCGATGCCCATTTTCACCAAAGCATCAATGACCTTCCCGCCCGTCCCTTGCTCCTCGTCGCGAACGAATTCCTGGACGCACTTCCCGTTCGCCAGCACATCGGGGCCCTCGAGCGGCACGTGCTCGTCGCTGGCGGCGGCCTCGCGTTCGACCGCGACGGCGAGATCACCGAGACATCCCCCGCGCGCGATGAAGCTGTGGCCTCGATCGCGACCTGCCTTGCGGCCAGGGGAGGCGCGGCGATCTTCATCGATTATGGCCATGAGAAAAGCGGCATTGGAGATACGTTGCAGGCGGTGAGGGGTCACGGCTACGCTGCGGTTCTCGCAAATCCAGGAGAGCAGGACCTGACCACCCATGTCGACTTTGAGGCGCTGAGGCTGGCAGCGCGTGATGCAGGCGCGCTCGTCAGCCCGCTCGTCCAGCAGGGCGAGTGGCTGATCCGCCTCGGCATTGAAGCCCGGGCCCAGTCCCTCTCCCGCGCCAATCCCGAGCGCTCGGGAGAAGTCCAGGGCGCGATCGAGCGCCTGACGTCACGCGACCAGATGGGAACCCTCTTCAAGGTCGTCGGCCTTCATGGACCAGGCTGGCCAGCTCCGGCAGGCCTTCAATGACGATCAGCTACCGCGATGCGACCGTTGGCGACGCTGAAGCGCTCGACCGCATCTTCGACACGGTCTTTTGCGATACTTTCGCGCATCTCTACGCCGCGGAAGACCTCGAAGCCTTCCGTTCAGGCTTCGGCATTGCCGAATGGAAAGCGCAGCTTTCGAATCCGGCCTTTTCGTGCCGGATTGCGGAAGAGGATGGCGACCCCGTCGGCTACATCAAGCTTGGTCCATTGAAACTTCCGATCGAGGCCGACGGACCGGCACTCCTTCTCGACCAGCTTTACGTCATGAAAGAGCATCATGGCGCCGGCATTGCGAAGAACCTGATGAGCTGGGGGTTTGCGGAAACGGCAAGGCGGGGCGCCTCCCAGATCTTCCTTACGGTCTATATCGACAACCACCGGGCGCGCCGCTTCTACGACCGTTATGGGTTCGAGGCGGTCGGACGTTACGACTTCATGGTCGGAAACCACGCCGACGAAGACATCATCATGCGGAAACGCCTGTGAGCGAGGTCGAAGTCAACCGCGCCATCAGCCTCGGACGGCTGCCGCACGGCTTCCTTGGCCGGAGAGGCGGCATTTCGGTCGGCGAAATGGCGGGCCTCAACGTCGGCTACGGGAGCAGCGACGACCGCGAGGCGATCGAGGGCAACCGCCGTCTTGCGGTGAAAGCCCTCCTTCCCGAAGCAGATCTTGCAACCGTTCACCAGATCCACTCGGCCGAGACGGTCGCCACCTACGAGGCATGGCCGCAGGGCGAGCGCCCGAGAGCGGACGCGATGGTGACGGACCGCCCGAACCTCCTGCTCGGGATATTGACAGCCGATTGCGCCCCAGTCCTGTTTGCCGACCACAAGGCGGTGGTCGTGGGCGCGGCGCACGCCGGCTGGCGAGGCGCCCTTGCCGGCGTCACCGATTCGACCATCGAGGCGATGGAGCTCCTCGGCGCAAGGCGCGAGAATATCCACGCGGCGGTCGGTCCCTGCATCGCCCAGCCGTCCTACGAGGTCGACGAGGAATTCCGGTCGCGCTTCCTGCACGCCGACAGCGACAACGAGCGCTTCTTCGTCGCCGGGGAACGCGGCAAGCCGCATTTCGATCTTGAAGCCTATGTCGTCCACCGGCTGATCGCCGCGGGGATCGACGAGATCGAGGCGCTCAACCTCGATACCTATGGCGAGCCGGACCGTTTCTACAGCTACCGGCGTTCCGCCCACAGGGGCGAGTCGGACTACGGCCGCCAGCTCAGCGCCATCGGGATTCCCGGCTGAGGTCCATGGATTGACGCCATGTTCCGGTGCCCCGGTGCGCTGATTGGCGCGGCGCGGGCGTTGGCGCTAAGGCGCGCTCCAACAAGGAGACGTAAAGTTGCCCACCGAACGTGAAATCGCAGCCGCCAGCTCCAGCCACCGGGCGCCCCGCCCGTCGCCGACCAGGATCGGCAACCGGCAGCTCAGCGCCCAGACCCTGATGCTTGGCTACGGGTTCGATCCCGAGCTCAGCGAAGGTTCGCTAAAGCCTCCGATCTTCCTCACCTCCACTTTCGTATTCGAGAATGCAGCGGCCGGAAAGCGCTTCTTCGAGGGCGTCACCGGGAAGCGCCCGGGCGGCGCCGAAGGTCTCATCTATTCGCGCTTCAACGGACCCAACCAGGAGATCCTCGAAGACCGGCTCGCGGTCTGGGAAGATGCGGATGACGCGCTTGCCTTCTCGAGCGGCATGTCGGCGATCGCAACCCTTCTCCTGACCTTCGTGAGGCCCGGTGACTGCGTCGTTCATTCAGGGCCCCTCTATGCCGCGACCGAGACACTGATTGCGAAGATCCTCGGCCAGTTCGGCGTTTCCTGGGTCGATTTCCCCTCGGGCGCGACCCGCGAGGAGATCGACGCAGCCATCGCCAAGGGGAAGGAAAAGGGCCGCGTCAGTCTCATCTATCTCGAGAGCCCGGCGAACCCCACCAACATGCTAGTCGACGTCGAGGCGGTTGCGGCCGCAAGGGACGCTGCTTTCGGCGAGGGCGAGCGCCCGCCGATCGCAATCGACAACACGTTCCTTGGGCCGCTCTGGGCGAAGCCGCTCGCGCAGGGTGCCGATATTTCCGTCTACAGCCTCACCAAATATGTTGGCGGCCACAGCGACCTCGTTGCTGGGGCGGTCGTGGGCGAGCGGAATCTCATCAACCAGGTCCGCATGATCCGCAACACGATCGGGACGATCTGTGACCCCAACACCGCCTGGATGTTGCTCCGGAGCCTCGAGACGCTCGAGCTTCGGATGTCGAGAGCGGGCGAGAACGCAGCCAAGGTCTGCGACTTCCTGAAGAGCCACCCCAAGGTCGAGAAGATCGGCTATCTCGGCTTCCTCGACGAAGGCTCGCGCCAGGCCGACATCTTCCGTCGTCACTGCAGCGGCGCGGGTTCAACCTTCTCGCTCTATCTGAAGGGCGGAGAAAAGGAGGCGTTCGCCTTCCTCGATGCGCTTCAGATCGCCAATCTCGCGGTCAGCCTCGGAGGCACGGAGACGCTCGCGAGCGCGCCTGCCGCAATGACCCACCTTTCCGTGCCGGACGAGCGCAAGAAGCAACTCGACATCACTCCAAATCTCGTCCGGATCTCGATCGGGTGCGAGGATGCGGACGATCTCATCGCGGACTTCTCGAACGCGCTTCAGGCGGTGTAGCGGGAAAGCGGCACATGGCGGTCCTTGGCATCGGCGGCCTTTTCATGAGGGCCAAGGACCCGGATGCCCTTGCCAACTGGTATCGGACACATCTCAATGTCGGGCCGGGCTGCCGCGCGCCGGATGCAGGGGACGCAGACGACATGAGCTGGATGGTTGAAGGTGGTCCGGTCGTCTTTGCGCCCTTTCCCTCGGATTCCGATTATTTCGCGAGGGGCAAGGCGTTCATGCTGAACCTTCGCGTTCAAGGCCTTGCCGGGATGATCGACCGGCTGAGGAGCGAAGGAGTGACTGTTGAAACGCGGGAGGAGTGGAACCACCCCGACATCGGCCAATTTGCACGCATTCACGACCTCGAGGGCAATCCCGTCGAACTGTGGGAGCCGCCGGCCTAGCTCGGCCTAGCCCCAGTCCTCGACTTTCCACCCACGCATTTCCGCAAGCCTCCTCAGCTTTTCGTGCGGATTGACCGCGACGGGCTCATCCGACCATTCGAACGCCGGAGCGTCCGACACATGGTCCGAATAGAAGCGGACGTGGCCGTGGGCGCCCTTGAGACCCGAAGCTTCGACCCAGTCGGCGATCATCCGCATTTTTGCAGGGCCGTAGCAATTCTCGCCCGCGATCTTCGCGTGGACCCGTTCATCGAGCCCGATGATCGATCCCGTCCCGATCACGTCATCGAAGCCGAGCCGCTTTGCGATTTCATCGGCGTAGAGACGATAGGATGCGGTCGCGAGGACGAGGCGGCGCCCGTCGGCCTTGTCGCGCGCAATTGCCTGTCTCGCGCCCGGCCGGATGTTCGTTGCAAGCTGCGCCTCTGCAAAGCTCTCAACCAGGGGTTTAAGCTCGCGGGGATGGATCTCTGCTCCAAGGAGCAACCGGTGGTTGATTTCCTTGAGCCTCGAGCGGTCGATGAGCTTGAGGACATAAGCAAGCATCGAAAGGACCACCAAAGGCAGGAAGACGAGCCGCCATGGCGCTCGTCTCAGCGCGCAGTGGAGAAGGAAGGGCGTGTAGGTCGCTCGGCGGGTGACCGTCCGGTCCATGTCATAGACTGCAAGATCGCTCATGCTTTCCCGCCAATGATGGCTTCGACGAGTTCGTGATCGGCCGCCTTGTCGACGTCGACGCCGGCAAGCGGGTTCGAAAGCACAACCGCGGTGAGCCTCAAGCCCAGACGGGCTCCGAGCCGATCAAGGACGTCCCCGAGGCTCAGCAGGCGAAGGCCGACAAAGAAGAGGAGGACGGGGCCGAGGACCGAGATGATCCGCCAGGCCTTCTTTCGGTCCTGTTCGACCGAGCGCCACAGTTCGATTCCCGGACGAACCGCCGCCGACCTCAAGGCGAAGAGGTTCGCGCCCGTATAGGCGCCGCCCCGGAATCGCAGCCAGGTTCGTCTGGTTTGAGGAAGGCGTTTCATGAGGTTGGCGCGCTCGACGACCCCGACGGCGATGTCGAAACCCTCTGCTCCGCGGAGGAACTCCTCTACCGTCGCGGGTTCGAGAAGTGCGTGATCCGCGGTGGTGACGAGGAGCGGCCATCGGGTGTGCTCGTCATCACAGACCGAGAGCATGGTCTCCGCGATCGTTCCGCTTGATTTGAGAAACGTGATCCTTGGATCTTCGGGTACGATCTTGGAAAGGCGGTCGGGCGCCTGCGAGAAGATAAGAAGGCGCGAGACGTTCGGGCTCTGAAGCAGTGCGCGGACAGGCCTTAGGACCATCGCTTCACCCGCAACCGGGATGAGCGCCTTCATGTCGGTCCCGAAGGAGGATGCGAACTCGTCGCGGCCAGGGCGCGAGCCTGCAAGGAGGATTGCAGTATGGCTCACGCGTCGAGCCAGCTTGCGACCTTCTGCCCGCGTGCCCTGAGCTCGGTCATCTGCGCGAGCCTGACCGCATGGAAGATGAGGCTGATGAGCGTCCACCAGGCAACCGCGACGAGGCCGCTGTCGGGACGGCCAAGGAGAAGGCTTGCGACAAGGATCACCATATTGGGATTGCGCCTTGCGGTGATCAGCCGGAACCTGCTGTCCAGCCTCCGCCACACGTGGATCTGCATGCCCTCGAAGCGCTGGATCGAGAGGCCCTCGATTGCGCGCTGCGCGACATAGCCTCCGACGATCACCCAGAGGACCATGGTTGCATAGACGGGCTCGAGGGGCCGTCCATAGGCGCTCAGCCCATGAAGCCAGGCCCACCACCAGAAGGGCGGATGAATGAGGTCGATCCCGTGATCGAACAGGTTCCCCCATTTGGAGGAGGCGCCGGTGCAGCGTGCGAGCTTGCCGTCGACGGTGTCGAGCACCATGAAGGAGAAGCCCGACAGGACGCCCCACCAATAGTCGCCGCGCCAGAAGAGATAGAAGGCAAGAAGGCAAAGGACGGCGCCGACGAGGGTCACCATGTTGGGCGAGATGCCGGCACGGGCGGCCCAGCGCGTCATGTAGAATGCGGGCTTGCGCCAGAGATAGAGGGTGAGAGCATCGGTGACGCCCTTGTAGGCACCGTCATAGGCCGCGCGTTCGACGGGCTCGGGGTTCGCCGGGTCGAGCGGGAGGACGAAGGGCCGTTCGCGCTTCCTCAAGGCTGCATTGCTGAGTTCGGCACTTTCCGCGGCAATCGTCTCATAGCCCTGAAGAGGACTTCCATCGGCAAGCGCTCGTCGGGCCGACGCCGGATCATCGCCTTCGGGAACGTGCACCATCACCGGCGTGCCGCTAAGGGTCAGGACGCTGCGGGGCCGGGATCCAAGCTCCTTCAGCCACAGTGGATCCCAGGCGAAGGCCATGCTCGAAAGAAGCCCGGACCTCCCTTGAAGGGGCGCATCGGCACATTCGAACCCCGCGTTCGAAGCAAGGCGGCATGCCCAATCGCGCGCGTCCATCCCGAACGGACGCGAGGGATTTTGGCCGACGGGAACGAAGAGGAGGGGCGCATCGGTTGCCATCAGGAGGTCGCATAGAGGCGCCTCCTGCGGCAGAAAAGTCCCCGCGACTTGCCCATCCCAGCCATTTCGAGCACTACTCACCCGGGCATGACCGAGGCGAGTGAGCAGGAGACGGATCACCGGCACGGCTCGGTCTACCGGGTCGCGGGAACGCTCACCATTACACGCGCGGCTACGACGCAGCGCGAGCTCGATGCTCTTCCTGATCCAATCACCATCGATCTTAGCGAAATCGAGCGCATGGATACGGTCGGTGCCTGGATCATCTACCGGACCGTCCGGGACCGCGGTGCCAAGGTCATCGGCGCGAGCCGGGACGAGGTCAGCCTTTTGAAGCAGGTCGGCGAATTCGATCATCCGGCCCGCGTCGTCCCAGAGCAGACGCATGATTTCATCGCCGGCCTTCGCGAGCTTGGACAATGGGTCGTCGAGATCGGGCGGACCCTCATTGGTCTGCTCGGCTTCTTCGGCGCCACCCTCGTCGGATTCGCAAACGTCATCCGAAGGCCAGCTCGGCGCTTTCGCCTCAACGCTGTGGTCCAGCGCTTCGATGTCGTCGGGGTGAGGGCGCTCGGGATCATCGGGCTGATGAGCTTCCTCATCGGCATCGTCATTGCCCAGCAGGGCTCCGTCCAGCTCGCCCAGTTCGGTGCCGAGGTCTACACGATCAACCTCATCGGCCGGATCACGGTCCGCGAGCTCGGTACCCTCATGACCGCGATCATGGTGGCCGGCCGCTCGGGCTCGGCTTTCGCAGCACAGCTCGGCACCATGAAGATCACTGAGGAAATCGACGCGATGCGCACCATTGGCGTCTCGCCGATCGAGGCTCTCGTCATCCCGAGGATCATCTCGGCAGTCGTGATGATGCCGCTTCTTGCCTTCTGGGCGATGCTTCTTGCGCTCATCGGTGGCGGCGTCTTCGTCTGGCTCTCACTGGGGATCCCGCCGCTCACCTACATCCAGCGGCTGCAGGAGGTGATCCCGCTCACCGACATGTGGGTCGGGATCATCAAGGCGCCGGTGTTCGGCTTCATCATCGCTCTTGCGGGCTGCTTCCAGGGCATGCTGGTCCAGGGGAACAGCGAGGAAGTCGGATCGCGAACGACGACAGCCGTCGTCCAGTCGATCTTCCTCGTCATCGTCCTCGACGCGGTCTTCGCGGTCTTTTTCAGCTCGATCGGCTGGGTATGACGGACGTTCCCGAAAAGCTTCGTCCGACCTATGTCTCGAACGACTGCAAGCCGATCATCACGGTAAGGCACCTGCGCAACAGCTTCGGCGACCAGGTCGTCCACGACGATCTCGACCTCACCGTCTGTCGCGGCGAGATTCTAGGCGTCGTCGGAGGGTCCGGCACCGGCAAATCTGTTCTGCTCCGCTCGATCATCGGCCTTCAGACGCCGGACCAGGGCGAAGTGGACGTCCTCGGCGAGAACATGATCGGGCGAGAGGAGGACGAAGCCAAGAATATCCGGCGCCGCTGGGGTATCCTGTTCCAGAACGGCGCCCTCTTCTCGACGCTGACCGTCGCCGAGAATGTCGAAGTCCCGATCCGCGAATATTTCCCTGGTATCCGCCCGCCACTTCTCGACGAGATGGCATCCTACAAGATCGCGATGGGCGGGCTCCCGGCCGACGCAGGTCCTAAATATCCATCCGAGCTTTCCGGCGGCATGGTGAAGCGCGCGGGCCTTGCTCGCGCGCTCGCGCTCGATCCTGAACTCCTGTTCCTAGACGAGCCGACGGCGGGCCTCGATCCGATTGCGGCTGCGGCATTCGACCAGCTCATCAAATCGCTCCAGAAGCGGCTCGACCTCACGGTCTTCCTCATCACGCACGATCTAGATACGCTTCATGCCATCTGCGACCGGGTCGCCGTCCTTGCGGACAAGAAGGTCATTGCCGTCGGAACGATTCCGGAACTATTGGCTTTGGACCATCCTTGGATACAAGAATATTTTAACGGACCGCGGGGTCGGACTGCGGCCAGGAGCTATGAAGAGGGGGCGATCGCGTAGTGGAGACCCGGTCGAACTACGTCATGGTTGGCGCGGTGACGGTGGCGCTTCTTGCCGGCGTCCTGCTCTTCATCGTCTGGCTCGCAGGCCTCTCGAACAAGGCCACCAAATGCTACGATATCTATTTTGCGCAAGGCGTCGGGGGCCTCAACAAGGGTTCAAACGTCAGCTTCTCTGGCGTGCCCGTGGGCCAGGTGCAGAAGATCTCGCTCCTTCCAAACCGGCCTGAATTCGTCTGGGTGCGGGTGGAGGTCGACGAGCAGACGCCGGTCCTTCAGGGCACGAGCGCCCAGATCCATGGCGTCGGCTTCACCGGCGTCTCCGAGATCCAGCTCCAGGGCGCCGAGCGCGGCCGCCCCTCGATCGACCAGGTCGGACCCCAGGGCTGCCCGGTGATCCCGGCGACCTCGGGCGGCATCAGCGCGCTCCTCAACAGCGCGCCGGAGCTGATCGACCGCATCCAGCGCCTCACCGAGCGGCTCACCGAGCTCCTCAGCGACAAGAACCAGAACTCGATCGCCGATATCCTCGAGAATATAGACGCGACTACCGCCGAGCTGCGCAAGCACGCGCCGGAGATGGGCGATACGATCGCCGAGATTAAGATCGCCTCGCACAACGCCGGTATCGCCGCCAACAACGTCGCCGCACTTGCCGGCAACACCAACCAGCTGG
>DATMHD010000392.1:0-2100 GCA_035555075.1 Sphingomicrobium sp.
CCAAAGCCCATGAGAGCCGCGATGAGGTGCGCTAGCGGCGCAAGATCGCCGCTTGCCCCGACACTTCCCTGAGCTGGAATGAGCGGCATGGCATCGGCGTCGAGCAGGCGTTGCAACGCTTCGATGACCAGCGGCCTCACGCCCGAATGGCCGCGGCCAAGCCCCAGGAGCTTGAGGATGATCATGAGACGCGTGACATGGCGTGGGAGCGGGTCGCCAAGGCCTGCACTATGCGAAAGGATGAGGTTCGTCTGGAGCTCGGCGAGACGCTCCTCGGGAATTCGGGTGCTTGCAAGAAGACCGAAACCCGTGTTCACGCCGTAGACTGTCTCGCCGCCGGCGACGATGCGCTCGACGGACGCGGCCGAGATCGCAATGCGCTCCATCGCAGCCGGATCGAGCCTTGCTTCGGCACCACTCCAAACGCTCCTCAGCGTCGCAAGATCGACGCTTTCGGGATTGAGTTTCACAAGTTCACCATCGGCAGGTCGAGCCCCTGATCGCGCGCACATTCGACGGCGATTTCGTAGCCCGCGTCTGCATGTCGCATGACGCCAGTCGCAGGATCATTCCACAACACGCGTTTAAGTCGCCGCGCCGCATCCTCGGTGCCATCGGCGACAATCACCATTCCCGCATGCTGCGAATAGCCCATTCCGACGCCGCCGCCGTGGTGAAGGGATACCCAGGTTGCGCCGGAGGCAGTGTTCAACAGGGCATTCAGCAATGGCCAGTCGGAGACGATGTCACTGCCGTCCTTCATGCTTTCCGTCTCGCGATTGGGAGAGGAGACGGAGCCGCTGTCGAGGTGGTCGCGCCCGATGACGATCGGCGCCGAGACCTCTCCATTTTTCACCATCTCGTTGAACGCGAGCCCGAGGCGATGGCGCTGACCGAGGCCAACCCAGCAAATGCGCGCCGGCAGGCCCTGGAAGGCGATCCGCTCGCGCGCCATGTCCAGCCAGCGATGAAGATGCGGATCATCCGGAATGAGTTCCTTCACCCGCTCGTCGGTGCGATAGATATCCTCGGGGTCGCCTGACAGGGCGGCCCAGCGGAACGGGCCCACCCCGCGGCAGAAGAGCGGACGGACATATGCGGGGACGAATCCCGGGAAGTCGAACGCATGAGTGACGCCCACGTCCTTGGCTTCCTGGCGGATATTGTTGCCATAATCGAAGGTTGGAACGCCCATTTCCTTGTAGGCGACCATGGCCTCCACATGGCGCGCGATTGACGAGCGCGCAGCTTGGGCGACAAGCGCTGGATCACGTTCGCGCATCTCCTGCCAGTGGGCGACGCTCCAGCCAGCCGGACAATAGCCGTTCGCTGGATCGTGCGCGCTGGTCTGGTCGGTGAGCGCATCCGGCCGGATGCCCCGCGTCAGCATCTCAGGCACGAGGTCCGCGGCGTTGCCAAGAAGGCCAACGCTGGTCGGTTCGCTCGCGGCTCGGATGATTTCGAGGGCTTCGTCGATGCTTGTCGCTCGGCGGTCGAGGTAACGCGTCTCCAGGCGCTTCTGGATGCGGCTCTCCTGAACCTCTATCGCGATGCAGTGGGCGCCGGCCATGACCGCCGCGAGCGGCTGGGCACCGCCCATGCCACCAAGACCCGCGGTAAGGATCCAGCGGCCCTTGAGATCGCCGCCATAATGCTTGCGGCCCATTTCGGCGAAGGTTTCGTAGGTGCCCTGAACGATCCCCTGGGTGCCGATATAGATCCAGCTGCCGGCCGTCATCTGGCCGTACATCATCAAACCTTTTCGATCGAGCTCGTTGAAACACTCCCAGGTTGCCCATTTGGGCACGATATTCGAATTGGCGATAAGGACTCGAGGAGCGTCCTTGTGGGTCGTAAACACGCCAACGGCTTTGCCGGACTGGACGAGCAGCGTCTGGTCTTCGTCCAACCGCTCGAGCGTCTCGACGATCTTGTCGAAACATTCCCAATTGCGCGCGGCCCGTCCGATGCCGCCATAGACCACGAGGCTCTGGGGGTCTTCCGCGACGGCGTCGTCGAGGTTGTTCATCAGCATTCGGACAGCGGCTTCCGTCGTCCAGTGCTTGGCCTTGATTTCGCTGCCCCGCCGCGCGCGGATGT
>DATMHD010000393.1:0-3097 GCA_035555075.1 Sphingomicrobium sp.
CAACCGACGCCACGAACTCGGGAGTGATGTCGAGGGCTTTCAGCCGCACGAGAGTCTCAACCGGAAGGGAGCGATATCCAATGCGCTGGAAGCCCGCGATATATGCAGGAGTGATCCCGAGCGCGCGCATCTGGACCAGGCCATCACCCGGCAGATTGGCATAGCCCACGCGGACAAAGCCCTCGATCCACTGGGGAGTGACGCCAAGTGCCTTGAACTCAATGAGCCGATGGATGGACTGTGGTCGATAACCCGCCTGCGCCATCTGCGAGATGTAGAGGCCATCAACCTTCAGGGCGGCAAGCGCCATCAGGTCATCGATCCCTGGCGTCGGATACCTCGCGGCAGCGACCGCGTCGATGAGGTCGCGGCGGGCGTTTACGGCGAGCAGTCCAAGTGCCTGTTCACGGGTCGGCCGGCCAATGCCACGCTCGACGAGCAATTGGGTGAAGGCCGGATTTTCAACGAACGCGCAATTGCCGGCAGCATAATTCTCACCGCCGTGGCCGGTGCAATCAAGCCTTCCAGCTTCGCGAACTATGGCGAAGTGAAGCGGCCGCGTGCCGGGAGCGTGAAAGGAGGACACCTCCAACCCGACGAGATCCGAGGGCATGAAGCCCGTTGACCAATTGTTCTCGTGGCGGCCGCGGTCCTCATTGCTAAAGCTCGCTCGGATCCTGCCGTCGCTGTTGTGTTGTCCTTCAAGGGTGAAGTGGACCCAGTCGCCGGCTTGAGCAAAACAGGCGGACGAGACGCTCACCGAGGCGAGAATAAGGGCAAACAGTAAGGCGAGGGGACGGTTCACGATCGTTCTCCTTTGCAAAGAGGCGTGAGACATGACTTTCCCGTTCGCCCGCGAACGGGCGCTTCGAAATCACGGGATCAGGCGAAAACTGGACGCTTAGGAGCGCGACGGATCAGCCGCCGGGATCATTGTCCGGTTGCGGCGGCCGGGGCGGTACCGGAACGTGCGGCGTCGCCGGGATCGAGGAAATGCCCATCGCTCGAAGTTCGACAAGATCATCGGCGCGGATGTTCTTGAGCCCGGAGGCTTTGACGCGTGCCGCAAAGGATGGATCGACTCCTACGGCTCGCAGCTGGATGAAGTCGTCGAGACTTCCCTCGACACCCGCCCAGCGCATCGCACTTACATATTGGCCAGTCACTCCGACGGCGCGCGCCTCCGTCAGTTCGTCGGCACTGATCCTCGGGAATCCCGCAGCGGCAAGGGAGCGCGCGAACTCGGGCGTGACGCCCACGGCTTTCAGTTGATTGAATTCCGCGAAGTCCAGCCGCGCAAGGCTTGGAGCGGCCGCCCGCATCGCTGCGATATATTCAGGTGTCAGACCGACGGCCTTTGCCTCGATTGCCTTCTGGACAATCCTGTTCTGCTGATCGGCCGCGTCAGCGTAGGTGATTGCGGTCGAGCCATCGCTCGCCCTCGCAATCGTCTTCCGGCGCCCCTGGGCGTCGGGCGGATATACAGTGACAACCGCTCCGTTGGCACTACGTGCAACAACCGTTCCGTTGGCTCCCTCGACGGTGGCACCGTTGGGCGCAACGACGCGGAAGGGGGCAGCGGCGGGAGAAACTGCCGCAACGGCCGTCGCAACCGAGGTCGAAACACCGCTTGCAATGATGCGCGGGAGATCGGTCGGGACCTCGGCGCTGACAGGGCTCGCGAGCTCGCCCGGTTCGGCAGGAGCAGCTTTCATGGGGGTACGAGGCACCACCGGCGTTGCAGACTTGGGTGTGATCGTCAGTGCGGCAAGCGGCGCCGCGACGAGGACCGCGCCGGCGAAGACACCGAGCGCAAACGAGCGTGCAACAGGACCCCGCACCGATTTTCCGTCGAGGACGCGGGCGACGCGCCGGGCGAGCGAGCTCTTCGATGGTGCGACGCCATGCGCTCCAAGGAGGAGTCCGGGGCATTCATGCCGGGCCACTCCGACAAGAAGCTGCGCATAGTCCGTGTCGAGGATGTCGGCGGCAAGAACGCTGTCGTCGGCCGCTTCTTCGCGAAGCTGGTGGGCTTCGCGGGCGAGCAGCCACGCCAGCGGATTGAACCAGAACAGGGCCGTCGCGACCCGCGCGAGAAGGAGCTTGATCCAGTCAAGCCTCGCGACATGGGCTAGTTCGTGCGCAATGATCGCCTCAGCCTCGTCGGATGCTTCGACAGCGCGGCTGTTGAGGAGGATCACCGGCCGCATCAGCCCCCAGCTGATGGGCGAAGCGAGCTCGTTGCTGGTGAGGAGTGCAGTACCGTGTTTGAAGCCCATCCGGCGCTGCGCGCGCGCCAGCGCGCTCAGCCAATGGCCGTCGACGAGCACGTCGGCGCGCGCTCTCAGGGTGACAAGCCGCCCGAGGGCAAGAAGCGTGATGAACAGGAGGACCGCCGCCGGAAGCGCATAAAGCGCTGTTACGACCGCCGAAGGACTGAGCGAGGGAAGCCTCGATGCCTGTTGGGTGGGCGGCGCAGGCTGGACCGCCGGGTCATGGGTAACGGCAGCTGGAGCGGTTTCTCGCACGACAGTGGGCACGGCGGGCAAGACTTGAGACGGGGCCTGCCGGGCTTCGCTTCCGAGGATCGCCGGTGCCTCCACCTTCCAGGCAGGAAGCACCAGCGGTGCAAATGCGACGATCACCAGGGCAAGGAGGCCGATGTGGGCCACCCATGAGCGCTCGGCCGCGGAACGGTTCTTGAGGAACCGCAACAATGCGAGCGTCAGCCCCGCAATCACCAGGGACTTGAGCGCGATCCCGATGAGAACATGCATCACTGGCTCCCTTTTTCCTTGCGAGCGCGAGCGATCATCTGCTCGAGCTTGTCGAGCTCGTCTTACTTGAGCTTGTCGGACATGCCGAGCAATGCGCTCGCGGCGCTCGCGGGCGAACCGTTGAAAAAGACGCGGACGATTTCGCTCAGCGCAGATTTTTTCGCGACCGTGTCGGAAACAACCGGACTGTAGAGATACCCCCGCTCTGATTCGCTTCGCTGGACGAATCCCTTGTCCTCGAGTCGCTTGAGCATCGCGCGCACCGCGGACCCGCTCAGCTGCACTGGAAGCGCTTCGCAGATGTCGGCAACGGGAAGAGG
>DATMHD010000394.1:0-3200 GCA_035555075.1 Sphingomicrobium sp.
TGGTGCGGCGGGGGAAATCCGCGGATTATAACGCGAAACTATCCGCTCGGCCCCGAAAGTCAGGGAAGCATTCCTTGCATCCGGCCGCCGACGATGACCTCGCATGATTATGGCGACGTGAGATCAGGCTGCGGCAGGATATCCTGCAACATCTTGGCACGCGCCAAAGCGCGAAGATCTCAGTTCGCCTTGTGCAGAAACGAACTCACGACAAGGTCTGACTAGTGACGCCGGGCGAGCGTGAGTGAAACCTTGAGCTCACCATTGTCGATCGAATGGCTGAACATCGCGCGTTGGGCGCGCGCCATGCGCGCCATCATCGAATATCCTGAACTGTCATCCCGCGCCGCAACGCCCTCGGCGGCCTTACCGACCAAAGCTTCACGCCAGACGAGGGAAAGCTGTCCTTGATCGATTGACCAGGAAAGCGAGACCGACCTTCGTCGGCGAAGCGCTCCATACTTCAGGCTGTTATTCGTGAGTTCGCCAATTACGAGTGCAACAAGCATCGCTTCGTGACCATCGATGGTCGCGCTTGCAGTGCCCGCGTACCGGATCGCGGCTGCTCCTTCGCCGTGGGCCTCAACCAAGTTCCTGACGAGATCGCTGACGACCCAGCTCTTCTTGCCAGCCTCAAGCAACCGGGTTTGGGAAAGCGCGACATCGGCGAGGCGTCCACACACCGAGTCAGCGAACGATCGCGCGGAATCGTCAGCAGCGGCGCTTTGCATCACCACGGCACTCGCGATCGTATAGGCATTTCGAAGACGGTGGCGCATCTCGAGCAGCAGCGTCTGCTCGGACTCGCGGAGCCGAACAGGTTCGGTGACGTCCCTCGAGATGATCAGGATACCGGCGAGGCTCGAATCTCCGTCCATCAATGGCGACACACTAGCCTGCCACCAGCGCGGCTCACATGTGGCGCCCGGCCGGTGAGCTTCGATTTCGCTGCTTTCGCCCGTCTTTGCCTTTCGGAGCGCCTCGTCGACGAGCGGCCGGGCTTCTTCAGGCCAGAGATCTGGCCAAGGCTTCCCGAGCACCGCATTGAGGTCGTCGATCTCGAGGGCGCAGCGCCCTTCGGAATTTATGTAGTCTACTGTGCCGTCTGGCCCGAGGATCTTGATGCAGTCGCGGCTCTGGTCGAGCACATACCGCAACATTCCATAATCGATCTTGACCGCCTCCATCAGAGAACGGCGCATCACAGCACTAGTCAAATTTCCCACCCGCCGAAATCGGCCAAACGCTTGTAAACGCGCGCATATCCAGCGGCTACGGACATTTCAAGTTACTCGTGTCTGAACTTGTTCACATTCGCTGCGAAAGTCACGCCGCCGGTTGCCAACCTATAATAACAACTCGCAGGCCTGTGGACCGGTGTTCGCGACAGCGACGTAGGTTCGCGATGAGCGGCCCTCGTTGTCGAGCGCATGCGCCTTCAGCCATTCGGTGGGCTTTGGTCTACCGCAATCGAGTCGTTCAATCCGATGTTCAGCTGTAAGCCGAACTGGAGCGGAATAGGGTCGGACGGGCTCGAGACCGATTAAGCCCGCGGTCGAACCCCGCCCTCCTAAATCCTTGCGGAAGCCGCGGGCAACGGTTCGTTGAGGAGCAAGGGCGCGGCCTGATCGCGATCACATTCGACTGTGCCTTGACCCTGACACCGTGTCAGGGTGCACAAGCCGCGCATGACGAGTCGTATGGATCATAATCATCGCGAGGCGGCGTGCTCCCACGGCGTCACGAGCGACTATCCGCAGGATAGAGTTGAACATGGAACGATTGTTCGCGACCTGGTCTGCGGCATGGAGGTCGATACCCGAAACGCCGCTCACAAGCTGCGGCTTGGCGATACAACCTACTATTTCTGCAGCAGCCGATGCCTCGAGAAGTTCAGGGGCGACCCAGACCGATACCTGAATCCATCAGGCGCAGGCTCAGCGGCACCTCCGCAGGCGGCGGAAGGCTCAATCTGGACCTGCCCAATGCACCCCGAGATTCGACGCAATGGCCCGGGCCAATGCCCGATCTGCGGCATGGCGCTTGAGCCGCTTGAGCCTTCGCTCGAAGACGGACCAAATCCCGAGCTGATCGATATGAGCCGGCGCTTCTGGATCAGTGCTGCTCTTTCCCTGCCGCTGGTCGTGCTCGCGACGGGAATGGAGCTGCTCGGCTGGCGCATCTTGCCCATGCGTGCCGCGCAATGGGCCCAGTTCGTGCTTGCGACCCCTGTGGTTCTCTGGGGCGGTTGGCCTTTCTTCGAACGGTTCTGGGCGTCGCTCAGAACCCGCAACCTCAACATGTTCACGCTCATCGGGCTCGGCGTCGGAGTCGCCTATTCATATAGCTTGGTAGCCACTCTCGCCCCCAACGCCTTTCCTCAGTCGCTGAAGGTCATGGACGGGCTTGTCCCAGTCTATTTTGAAGCCGCCGCTGCAATCACGACCCTGGTGCTTTTGGGTCAGGTGCTGGAACTGAGGGCGCGGTCCGCGACCGGCAAGGCCATCCGGGCGTTGCTTGGCCTGGCGCCAAAGACGGCGCGCCGGCTGGGCAAGGACGGCAACGAAGCGGACGTTCCGCTGGATCAGGTGCAGGTGGGTGACCTGCTGCGGGTCCGGCCCGGCGAAAAAGTCCCTGTGGACGGCGAGGTGATCGAAGGCCGCAGCTCCGTCGATGAGTCGATGCTTACGGGCGAGGCAGTGCCCGTTGAAAAGGCAGCCGGTGACAAGATCACGGGTGCGACCATCAATGGCACCGGGGCTCTCCTTATGCGCGCCACGCGCGTAGGCCGCGATACAATGTTGTCCCAGATCGTGCGGATGGTTGCGGACGCCCAGCGCTCGCGGGCGCCCATACAGGCCTTGGCCGACAAGGTGTCCGCCCTGTTCGTGCCCGCCGTTGTGCTGGTCGCGGTGCTGACTTTTGCCATCTGGTCCTGGGTGGGCCCCCACCCCCGTTTGCCGCATGCGCTGGTGAACGCCATCGCGGTGCTGATCATCGCCTGCCCATGCGCGCTCGGCCTAGCCACTCCAATGTCGATCATGGTGGGTACTGGCAGGGGAGCGGCTGCTGGCGTGCTCGGGAAGAATGCAGAGGCCCTCGAAATACTCGAAAAAATCGACACCCTTGTCATCGACAAGACGGGGACCCTGACGGTCGGTAAACCCAAGCTCGTTGAGGTCGTCTCGGTTGGCGGGATC
>DATMHD010000395.1:0-2038 GCA_035555075.1 Sphingomicrobium sp.
CGAGGCGGGCTCCATCCGCCGACCAGCGCGGCGAGAAATAGGACCCGGGCCCCGCAAGGAGCGGGCGCTGCTGGCCACTGGCGACATCGACCAGCCAGATGGTCGAGCGGGCCTTGTCCGTCATGATGTCGTTCGACCGGCGCACATAGACGATGGTCTTGCCGTCCGGGCTGATCTGCGGGTCGCTTGCCCATTCGAGGTTGAACAGGTCGTCGCCGGTCAGATAGCGGCTTGGGCCTGTCGCTGGCGCTGCAATAGCAGGCGCAGACAGTGCCGTTGCCGCGACTAGCAGGCCGAGCGAGATCAAGCGAGTGGCTTTCACGGATTTTCCCCTTCCGGATGTGGAAAGAGGATTGTCTTTTCAGCGAGCCGCCGCAAGCGCCTGATCGACGAATGGCCGGGCTGAGCCGCCGAGGCTGGTCTCAGGCGCTCGGCGGCTGGCTCTTCGCGACGTTCGCTCCGAACGTGTAGACGAGCCGGCCACCGAGCCACCCACCGAAGGCGAGCACCAGCGCACTTGCGAGACTTACGCCTATCGCAAGTGCGCTCGGGGCTGATGACGTGCCCGCCCACAGAGTCTCTTTTCGAAGGTAAAGGTCGATCGCGTAGCCGAGCCACGCGAGCCCGACTGCGCTGACATGCTGCATCGCGTATGGGACGATCGCTTCATCCAGCCGGATGAGGTCGATCATTCCCGCCCCCATTGCGAGCAGACCGAAGGCGAGCCCTCCCGCCATCAAAACCGCGGCAATGTGCGCATCGCTCGTAAGGCCCGCCACCCACGCCAGGTCCGCGATCGTCGCCGACAGAAGCAAGCCGATCGGGAAATGGACGATCGCCGGATGGAGCGGGTGACCAAGCAGGTTCATGGCTTAGATGAGGCTGAACGTTGCGCCGCACAGCAGCAGGAAGCCGATAACGGCGGCTCCGGCGTGGATCAGGACCACTCCCGACGGCGGGCTGGATTTCCGGACATGGTAAGAGGCGAGATAAAAGCCGCCGAGCGCCGCGACGACGAGGATCAGAAGCGCGATCGGGACCATGCTCGGAACGTCGCTTCCACCGCCGAGAACAACGAGTGCGGTCAGTACCAGCCCCGTCGCGCCCAGCGCCATGTGGAGCAGGGACAGCGCCCACGAAGCCATGCGTCCACGAAGCACGCTATTGGCGAGAACAAGGCCTCCGACGGCCCCGATTGCAAATATCAAAACGGCGATCTTGAGCATTGTTACCCCTCCTTTTGGATTAGCGCTTTTGCGTTCCGTGAGGTGACTTTGTCAACATCAACCATTACAAAGTTGCGAATGTTCCGGCGGCCCCTAGATTGAAGACCGAATGAACGACTTCTCGGTCACTGAATCCTCGCGCAGCCGCGACCGGATTTTGGAGCTTATGCTGCGCTCGGACTCGCCGCTCTCTGTCCAGGCGCTTGCAGCGGCCGTCGGCATTTCGCGCAATGCCGCGCATCAGCAGGTGATGGCGCTGGAGCGGGAAGGGCTGATCGAGCGGGCTTCCGCAATTCGCACAAAGGGACGCCCCTCGCAGGGCTTCCAGCTAAGCCCTGCAGGCAAGGCAACCTTCCCACGCCAATATTCGCTGCTCGCGAAGCAATTGCTGGTTGAACTTTCGCAGATCCTCGGCCCCGCCGAGCTTCACCTGGCGATGCAGCGCATCGGGAAGTCGCTCGCAGCGAGTCTCTCCGACAAGGTCGGCGTCAATGCCGACCAGGAACTCATCGCCGGCCTGATGCGCGAGCTCGGTTACGAATCGCGCGTCGTAGAAGGAGACGGGGGGCTCGAGATCGAAGCGCACAATTGCGTCTTTCACGATCTCGCCAAAGCCGACCCGTCCATTTGCGAAGTCGATCTCGCTTTACTGGAATCGCTCTCCGGCAAGGCCGTTGACCACCGCCGCTGCATGGCGCGCGGCGAAGGCTCCTGCCGCTTCTCCTTCTCGCCAAAACAAACCGGCGCTTGATGCGCCGGCCATCTGCTGTATTATATGAATAATACAGGAGGTCCCGATGAACCGCTATTTG
>DATMHD010000396.1:0-8385 GCA_035555075.1 Sphingomicrobium sp.
TCCCACGCCGAGAAGGTGGAATACCGACAACGGCTATTTCCACATGCTGCTCGACTATGATTACGAGCTGGTGACCAGTCCGGCGGGCGCAAAGCAATGGCAGCCCAAGGACCAGAGATCCGAGGATATGGCGCCCGCGGCGCATACCCCGGGCAAGAAGGTCCCGACCATGATGACTACGGCCGACATGGCCTTCAAGATGGACCCCGATTATCGAAAGATCTCGGAGAAGTTCCGGAACGACCCCAAGGCCTTTGCCGACGCGTTTGCGCGCGCCTGGTTCAAGCTTACTCATCGCGACATGGGCCCCAAGGCAAGGTACCTTGGCCCTGAGGTCCCGGACGAGGATCTCATCTGGCAGGATCCTGTCCCGGCAGGCAGTGTGCCCACGGACAGCGAGATTGCGGACCTCAAGGCCAGGATCCTTGGCAGCGGATTGACCGTCAGCGAGCTGGTCAAGGCAGCCTGGGCTTCGGCTTCGACCTATCGCAGCTCCGACCATCGCGGAGGTGCGAATGGTGCGCGCATCCGCTTCCCGCAACTCAAGAGCTGGGAGGTCAACGACCCTGAGGAGCTGTCCAAGGTCCTTTCGACGCTCGATGGCATCCGCGGCCGGATTTCCCTCGCCGACGCGATCGTTCTGGGCGGGTCGGCAGCGATCGAGAAGGCCGCAAAGGACGCCGGATATGATGTGAGGGTCCCGTTCGTCGGCGGCCGCGGCGATGCCCTCGAACAAGAGACGGACTTCGAGAGTTTCGAGGTGCTCGAACCCAAGGCGGATGGTTTCCGTAACTATCTCGGCGTGCGTTACAACGTGCCGACTGAAGAGCTGCTCGTCGACAAGGCCCAGCTCCTCGGCCTCACTGCCGCGGAAATGACCGTCCTCGTCGGCGGCCTCCGGGTGCTCCGAGCCAATAGCGGCGGCCGCAATCACGGTGTCTTCACGAACCGCCCTGGCAAGTTGACCAACGACTTCTTCGTCAATCTTCTCGATATGAAGACGGCCTGGAAACAGGTCGACGACCAGAGCGACGAGGAGTTTGTCGGTACCGACCGCCTGACGGGCGAACACAAATGGACCGCGACCCGTACGGATCTTGTGTTTGGTTCCAACTCGCAGCTGCGAGCGCTCTCGGAGGTCTATGGCTCGGCCGACGCTGGCGAGAAATTCGTCAAGGACTTTGTCCGAGCCTGGACCAAGGTCATGAACGCTGACCGCTTTGATGTACGCGGCAGATCACCGCGCGCGAAGGAGATGAGTGCGGGGGACGGTGGCAGCGTGGCCGAGCCGGCCACCGCGAAGTAGCTGGAAAAACGCCGCTCGGGTCAGCCGGAAGCTGGCTCGAGCGCGATTTCCGCGAGGTCGCGGCTTTCGAGGTCAGGAACGAGATCGCCCGCGATCCGGCGAAGCGTCGCGGCAAGCATCTGGAATTCGCTTTCGCGCGGGCTCGACCGGCGCCAGATAAGGGCAATCCGCCGGTAGGGGTGTTCGGAGCGAAGGGGACGTGCATCGACTCCGGTACCCCTGAGAATGCCCGCCTCAATCGCCATTCCCGGCACGAAGGTCAGTCCAAGGCCGTTGTCGACCATCTGCACGAGCGTGTGGAGCGATGTACCCATCATCGCGGCATTCGCCCTCAGCTCCGGACGATTGCATGCGGAAAGGGCATGATCCTTGAGGCAGTGGCCGTCCTCGAGCAAGAGCAGGCGGTTCTCGTCGATGTCGGCCGCAGCGACCGACCTTGCCCGCGGCGCCTCGCCTCTTGGGTAAGCGATAAACAAGGGATCTTCGAACAGGGCCGCAGTATCGACCTCGCCGCACGCGAACGGCAATGCGAGGAGGACGCAGTCGAGCTGGCCGCGATGAAGGGCTTCGCATGCGGCATTGCTGGTTTCTTCCCGAAGGTAGAGCTTCAGCTGAGGCCATTGGTCCCTCAGCCTTGGCAGCATCGTTGGAAGAAGAAACGGTGCGATCGTCGGGATCACACCCATCCTCAGCTCCCCATGAAGCGGTCGGCCTTGCGCACGAGCCATTTCAGCCAGTTCCTCGGTCTCACGGAGGACCTTCACGGCCTTGTCCGCGATCTTCTCTCCCAGGGGAGTAAACCGGACGACCCGCCGGGTTCGTTCGACAAGGGTGATCCCAAGCAGTGTCTCCAGCTCCCGAAGACCCGCGGACAATGTGGACTGCGTGACGAAGCATGCGTCAGCGGCCCTCCCGAAATGACCAAAGCGGCGGAGAGCAACCAGATATTGGAGCTGTTTTACGGTGGGGAGATGGACGATCATCTAATCGAAAAATCCAATCACAGACAGCGGTATAATGGACTTGAACGATTTAAGCCAGATACCTAGATGGCCCTCATCGAAAGTTACGCTGCAGCGCAGTAATGAGGGAGATCAGACTTTATGCTTACCGTTGGTGACAAGCTTCCGGCACTCGAGCTTCCGGTCCAGCAGGGCACGTCCGCGCTGCCGGCGGGCGAGACGATCGATCTTGGCGAGACCAACGGCAAGTGGAAGGTGCTCTTCTATTGGCCCAAGGACTTCACGTTCGTCTGCCCGACGGAGATCGTCGGCTACGGCGAACTCAAGGCCGACTTCGAGGATCGGGACACCGTGCTCATCGGCGCCTCTACTGACACCGCCCACGTCCACTTCGCGTGGCGCCGTTCCGACGAGCAGCTCGCGCAGGCCGACTTCCCCTGGGTAGCCGACAATAAGAAGGAACTCGCCGACGCGCTCGGTATCGTCGATCGCGAAGAGGGTGTCGCCTACCGCGCAACCTTCATCGTCGATCCCGACAATGTGATCCAGCACGTGACCGTCAACGGCCTCAACGTCGGACGTAACCCTGCCGAGACATTGCGCGTCCTTGATGCGCTCCAGACCGACGAGCTCTGCCCGTGCAACTGGACGCCGGGTGAAGAGGTCCTGAAGCCGCAGGCCGCCTGAACAGTTGTCTGCTCTCCCTTATCCCCCTTGGGAGAGCGACCGGTCGGCACTTCGCGTGCCGGCCACACCAAGGGGCGGGCTGCTCTTCCCCAGGCCCGCCCCTTTTCTGTCCAAGAGAGATCGCCATGTCGCTCAAGCAATTTGCTGACAGCCTCCCCGATTACGCGAAGGATCTCCGGCTGAACCTCGGCTCGATCCTCAGCGACCAGCTGATGGGTGAGGAGCGAAAGCTTGGCCTCCTGCTCGCCTGCGCTCATGGTTCGGGCCACCGCCCGCTTGTCGCAGCAGCGGAAAGCGAAATTGCCGGCAAGCTCGACGACAAGGTCGCCAACGCCGCCCGCGGCGCCGCGGCAGTGATGGCGATGAACAATGTCTACTACCGGTTCGTCCACCTCGTCGCGAACCCCGAATACAACACCAAGCCCGCGCGCCTCCGAATGAACTTCCTCGGGCAGCATGGCATCGCGAAGGAAGAATTCGAGCTCTTCGCTCTCGCCATCTCGGCCATGAACGGTTGCGGTATGTGCATCGACAGTCACGAGCGACTGCTGCTCGAGCACGGGATCAAGCCCGAGGTCATCCAGAACGCCGTCCGGATCGCGGCGACCATGAAGGCCATCGCGACAGTTCACTCGACGCTCTAGCCCGCCAGCAGGCGGACCGAGACGACAAACAACGTGACCGCAAGAACCGGCCGAAGGAGTTCGTCCGATGCCTTCGCGCTCAAGAGGCTCCCGACGATGATCCCCGGGATCGACCCGACCAGCAAGGCCACCATCAGCATCAGGTCGACAGAGCCGATCAGCCAGTGGCCAGTGCCTGCAATCAGTGTGAGCGGGACGGCGTGGGCGATGTCGCTGGCGGCGATCCGCGCGACCGGCAATCTGGGATAAAGGATCAACAACGCGGTCGTTCCGAGCGCCCCTGCGCCTACCGACGTCACCGAGACGAGCACGCCCAGGACGGCGCCCAGCAATATGGTCCAGCGCCGCCGCCTCCTTGTTTCCATCGCGTGGATATGATGACCTGCCCACTTGAGGATCTGGGGCCTGAAGAGGACCGAGATGCTCGTGAGGAGAAGCGCGACTCCTAGAAGAAGGTGAAGCAAGTTGGAGGCGCTCTCGTTCAGCGTTCCGACCCGGCTCATGACGAATAGGGTGAGGATGGCGGCAGGCGCGCTACCTGACGCAAGAGCACCTACGATGCGCCAGTCGACCGTTCCCTTCTTGCCGTGGACTGCAGTCCCCACCGTCTTGGTGACCGACGCGTAAAGAAGATCGGTACCCACGGCAGTCGCCGGGTGGAAGTTGAACAGCAGGACGAGGATCGGCGTCATCAGCGATCCCCCGCCGACGCCGGTTAGGCCAATGAGCGTTCCCACGAGAAAGCCCGCGGCCGAGTAGAGCGGATTGAAGGCGGAGAAAAAAATCGGTGCCCCCTAGAGACGTTCTGGTGCGCGGGCGTGCAATTCCCCCCGCAAGTTCCGGTTCCGCAATAAGCGGCTTTGGGAAGCAAATAGGATTTTTCCTATTGCGGATAGGGAACATATAGGGAACAGAAGTGCTCTGGAGTCGCCGTTATGCTCGTTCTCAATCCTGCCATGCTCATCGCGCTCGCAGCGCTGATCAGCAGCCTGTCCGCGTTCATCTGGTCGGTGCGACGCAAGCCGTGATCGGCTATGCCCCGGTGCCATGTTGGATCGCTGGAGCGAATATTTCTTCATGATCGGTTCGTCGGCGGCAGCGCTGATCGGGCTCATGTTCGTGGTGGTGACGCTAACAGCTGGACGGGACCGCGGCGAGCTGGAGCGCGGCAAGAAGCTCTATACGACGCCGATCGTGTGGCACCTGGGAGCAGTACTCGTCTTGAGCGGGGTTGTCCTTGCTCCGAGCGCCACGAACAAGGTTCTTGGGATTGGAGCCCTCGTGATTGCGGTTGCGGGTGCCATATACGCCGGCCGGATCACGGTTGGCATCCTCCACGCCAAGGTCGCACCAAGTTTCACTCGCTATGACGCCATCTGGTACGGAATTGCCCCCGCACTCGCATATTGCGCGATCGGCGTTTCGGGTGCCGGAATGCTCGCCGGCGCCCTATTTGCGCCAAGTGCCATGGCAGCCGGTTCAATGGCACTCCTGCTCATCAGCATTCACAACGAATGGGACCTCGTCACCTTCCTTGCTCCCACAGCACCATCATCGACATCGGCCGCTGACGACAAAGATCCTGGCGAGTAGCGGATGCTTAACGCGTTCCTGCGACGCTTGCGGCCGTGTCCAATTACAAAAGACTTCTCGTGGCACTCGCTGTTGCAGCGGCAAGCGCCGCTCGAGCGCAGGCGCCCGAAGCGGCGAGCGGCGAACTTGCTGCTCGCCTCCTTGCGGCCCACAACCGCGAGCGCGCGCTCGCAGGTGCTTCGGCGCTCCAGTGGGACGAAACGCTCGCCGCACATGCCGCATCCTACGGACCGGTTCTCGCCGGTCTTCGAGCCCTGGTCCACTCGCCCCGCGAAGGACGGCCTGGCGAGCGGGAAAATCTCGCCATGGCCTGGCACGGGACCATGTCGCCCGAAGAGCTCGTCGGGATGTGGAGCAGAGAGAAGCAACTTCTTCAACCCGGGCTTTTTCCGGCAGTCAGCCGCACCGGACAATGGCAGGACATCGCACATTATACGCAGATGGTCTGGCCAAGCACGACCCACGTCGGCTGCGCCATCTTCGCTTCGGACTGGGACTATCTCATCTGCCGGTACTCACCGCCGGGAAACATCGATGGAAAACCGGTCTTTTCAGCCAGCAGGATCGTTAGCCGCTGACTACAAGCGGCGGCGGGCACGGCTCTTGTTCTTGGGCGAGAGAGCCTCGAAATTCTCGAGCGATGCCGTCGGATCATTGCCGCTCATGGCGAGGAAGTTGCGCACCGCCTCGGCCGAGATGGCTCGCCCGAAGAGCCAGCCTTGCGCTTCGGAACAGCCGAAGTCCGCAAGCGCACTTCGGATCTGTTCGGACTCGACCCCTTCCGCCGTGATGGGCACGTCGAGATTGTGGCCGAGCCCAGCGATCGTGCTGACGATCGCTGCCGTCTGTTCGCTCTTGACGATGGTTGTGATGAAGCTCTTGTCGATCTTGATCCGGTCCAGCGGAAGGCGATTGACTTGAGCGAGGCTCGCATAGCCCGTGCCAAAGTCGTCGAGGGAAATGCTGACCCCCACATTCTTGAGGCTCCGGATGATAGTCAGCACCTGCTCGCGGTCTTCGAGCAGCGATCCTTCCGTGATTTCGATCTCGAGACGGTTTGCGGGATAACCGGTGAGCGCCAAGAGCTTCAGGATATGTTCCGCCAGCATCGCGTCGCGGAACTGCACGGGCGAAACATTGACTGCGAGCTTCAGATGCCCAGGCCAAGCGCGCGCTTCCTTCAGCGCCTGTTCCAGTACGCTTAGAGTCAGCGGCCCAATCAACCCGGTGCGCTCTGCCGTCTCAATGAAGCCTTCCGCCTCGAGCAGGCCCCGTCGCGGGCTGCGCCATCGGGCCAGCGCCTCGAATCCGATAATCTGGCGGCTGTTGAGATCGACAAGGGGCTGGAAGAAAGGAACGAACTCGCCAGCCTTGATCCCGTGGCGGATATCCTCCTCGAGCTTGAGGCGTTCGGTGATCTCACGCTCGAGTTCCCTGTCGAACCAGGCGAGGCCGTTCCGCCCCGCGCGCTTGGCCGCATAAAGGGCAACGTCGCTCCGGCGAAGGGCACTTTCCTCGTCGCCGCAGTCGGCGAGACGCGCAAGTCCGATGGATGCCGTCACGTGGATCTGCGCACCTTCGAAAAACAAAGGCTCCGCGATTGACGCGCGGATCCTGGTGGCCACCTGTTCGGCAACAGCCTGGTCGGATGTCGGCAGAAGAACCGCGAATTCGTCGCCGCCCGTGCGGGCGCAACATGCATCTTCGGGAGCCGCTTTCCTCGAGGCGTCCGCGACGCGCACGAGGACCTTGTCGCCCGCAAGATGGCCGTGGAGGTCATTGACTCTCTTGAAGTGATCAAGGTCGATGACGAGGAGCGTCCCTTCAGTCTTTTGCTCAAGCGACTCCTCCAGCGCGCGCATCAGCTCACGGCGATTGCCAAGCCCCGTTGCGGGATCCGTGTTCGCATTGCGCTGCGCCAGCCGTTCGGCAGCCTCGAAATCGTCAAGCGCGTTCCTGAGATCCTTCGAGCGGCGCCAGCCGAACAGGATGATTGCAATGTTCAGGAGGAATGCGACCTTCAGCGTGCCTTCGGAGCCGGGCAGCGGATTTCCAAACAATGCGGCAGGAAGCACTCGACTTCCAAGGGCAACGAAAAGCAGCAGCGCGGCAATAGTCGCACATGTCGTGATTACATGACTGCCCGCGAGGCGGACGGTTTTGCTCCGAGCTTTACGCAATCGATTGAGTCCACTTCTTTTGCGTCCCCCTTATGACGAAAAGAAGTGAACATTATCCTATCCCGTCAGGTCTCCGCGCGGGCGAGCCGTGTCTCGATCAGGCGCAGTGCCTCCGCGATCGCCTCGTCCGGATCAAGGTCGCTTGTATCGAGGAGCATTGCATCTGCTGCGGGTTTGAGCGGCGCGACGGCCCGGTGCGAATCGCGCTCGTCTCTTGCCCGGATATCGGCAAGCACGTCCTCGTAATGCGCGACCATTCCCCTGAGGAGAAGTTCCTTCAGCCTGCGCTCGGCTCGAACTTGGGAAGACGCCGTGACGAAAAGCTTCGCGTCAGCCGCTGGCGCGATGACGGTGCCGATGTCGCGCCCGTCGAGGACAGCGCCGCCGGCCTGCGATGCGAAGTCTTGCTGGCGTTTGAGGAGCGCGGCACGAACGGATGGATAGGCCGAGATCATGGAGGCGATCTTTGAAACCGGCTCGCTTCTCAACTCCTCGTCCTGCGGGTCGAAGCCTAGCTCATTGCAGGCACGAAGCGCCTCGAACTCGCTTGCCGGATCCCCGCCCCATCGCCACAGGTTGAGCGCCACTGCCCGGTAGAGAAGGCCGGTATCCATGTGCGGCAAGTCGAAATGGCCGGCGAGCGCACGCGCAATCGTTCCCTTGCCGCTCGCTGCGGGTCCGTCGACGGCAATCACGGGGCCCTTCTTCTTGCCGTCGCTGAATCCCATATCCTCGGCTAGGGGGCGCTGCTTTGACAGGGGCATATGCCTATGGCAAGGCGCGCGGCCGAACGCGCTGGCGAAGCCATGCGCAATTGCCATTTTACTGGAGTTGAGACCCTGATGGTGAAGCCCGAATGGGGCACCAAGCGCACTAGCCCCAAATGCTCGACGCGCTTTTACGATCTCGGCAGCGAGGATCCTGTTCACTGCATCAATTGCGGAACGGACTGGATTCCGGAGCCGGTGCTGAATTCGAAGCAGCCGCTGGCCTTCGAGGCCGCTGCGCCCGCG
>DATMHD010000397.1:0-3665 GCA_035555075.1 Sphingomicrobium sp.
CTGATGATCGTCCGGCTCCCCCCGATCACCCGGTCGATCTCGAACCGAGGGGCGCGGATACCCTGCGCGTCGGAGAGCCTGGATTGCGCGATGGCGGTATCGAGGACCGCCGGAATTTCACGAAGCCTCGCATTATAGGCGCGCATGTCGGGCGCATCCGTGACGGTGTGCGTATTGATCATGAAATCGGGCAGCTGCGAGTGCACCGAATAGAGGAAGGAATAAAAAGGCGGCTGGTAGCGGCGATACTTGTACTGGAGCTCCATGCGCTGGAGCTCGGTCTCCCAGATATCAAAGTTGGTCTGGCCCGCCGGCGAGAGCCTGGACCGGTCGAACTGCGCCTTCATCCGCGCCACGCTTGCGCGGCGCGCTTCCAGCCGGCGAAGCTGCCCTGCATCGCTGATGTCGTCGAGCTTGTCCTCACCGTCCTTGATCCCAAGGCGCGTGGCAAGTTGCGGACGTAGCTTCAGATCCGCGGCAAATTCGGAATCCAGAAAGGCCGTGAGCCGCGCATCTTCGGCATTGGTAGCTGCCGCTGTCGCCGGCTGGGCAGCAACAATGGCCGCCGGCGCTACTGCTGCAACAAGCCCGGCAACAAGAAACAAGCGAAGATGACGCATGACGATTCCCTCCTCCACCAGCTCGTCCCTAATGAGAGCGGCAAGGCGCGTGAAGCGGGGAAGAGCGGAAGGACTTTCGCTTTTTAAAGGGTCTTCCCGAGCCTGAGCGAACGCTTAAGCCCGTCTTGGCGACGCCGGCCGGAAGCGCCATTCCCTGCCTCCTGTGCATTGGACACCCCTCAGGGTCGAAACGTTTCCGGACACCAGGGATTCAAGCAGCCGGTCAAGCTCTGCGCCGCGAAACTCGGTTTCGCCTTCACTCGCAAGCTTCCGCAATATCCGCGAAATGACCCGCCGGAGGATCTCGGCGGGGGCCTCGTCCGGCCGGTAGACGATCTCGCCACGCCGCTCGTGGACGGCCCGGGCCCATTCGAGCCTTGCCGCCCATTCGAGCGCCGCGTCGGCTTCGGCAAGATACGCAGCTGAACGGGCAAGCGCGCTCGGGTCGAGCCAGTCGGCATGGGCGAGCGAACGCCGGATCCGCACGCGCTCGAACCGCTCGTCCGCGTTGCTCGGATCAGCAACCGGCGTCACTCCGGCATCGGCGCAGATCCGCTCGAGATCGGTTCTGCGCCAGCCCAGCAGGGGCCGGAGAAGTCGCACATGATTTCCAGGAGTAATGGATCGCACGCGCATCCCGGCAAGTCCCCGGACGCCCGAACCGCGGTTGAACCGCATGAGGACCGTCTCGGCCTGGTCATCGGCATGGTGTGCGGTCACCAGAGCCTCGAGCCTCCGCTCCTCGGTCCAGTAGCCAAGAAGGCGATAGCGCTCGCGGCGGGCCCGCTCCTGGATGGCGGTTGAGGGAAGCTCGTTCCAGCGGGCGGTGAGGATCGCGTGCGGGACGTTAAGCTTCGCGCAGATCTCACCGACCATCGAGGCTTCGTCCCGCGCGCCGGATCTTAGCCCATGATCGACGCTCGCAGCTTCGATATCGCCAGGACGCGCAGCTGCGGCAAGAAGGAGTAGGGCGAGGCTGTCCGGTCCCCCCGACACTGCAATACCGAGCCGAGCTCCAGGAGCGATCAGTGGATCAAGGTCGGCTTCGAAGCGCTCGACGAAGGCGGGTTCGGGAACCATCTCCCGACCAGCCTTAGCACATCAGCTGCACTGCGCCTGGGCCTTGCCGTCGGTCTCGAGCTTCTTGAGGTCGGGGCGCACCTTCGCCCCATAGACGGCATCGAGCTCGGCATAGGCCTTGCACGCCTGCCCCGGTTGCCCAAGCTTCATCAGGGCCTGGCCGAGATAATAGAGGCTGTCCTGCGCCCGCTCGCCGCCCGGATTGCTTCGGTAGTTCGTAAGGAGCGCCTGTGCTGCGGCCCGGGGATCGCCCTTGTCGAGCAAGGCGCGGCCGATGAGATTGTTGGCAAAGCTCACCCGGCGGTGCCGGGGATAAGCTGCAGTGAAGGATTTGAGCGAGCTGATCGCCTGATCATACTGGCCCGCTTCCCACAGGCGGAACCCTTGAGTGTAGGCATCCTCGCCTGGATCTGTCGCCGGCACGCTTGCGCCCGCGACTTCGGGCCCACCTTCGGCAAGCGGCTGAGCCTCGGCGGTCTTGTTGGGCGGCACCGGCTTCTGCCCGGGCCTGGATTTTGCAGGAACGCCGCTCGGCATCGGCGCTTCAGCCGCAGGTGCAGGCGCCGGCGGCTGCAGGATCGTCTGGCTCATCTTCTGCTCGATCGCGCTGATGCGCTGATCCTCGTCGGCCTTCAATTGCGATAGGCCCGTCTCCACGCCCCGCAGGCGATTGCCGTTCTCCTCGGACATGCGAACGAGGTCCGCCATCTGCTTCTCAAGCGCATCGAGCCGCTGATCGAGCGTCACCACCGACGATTGAGTCGCTGCCGGATCGTCGGAGAAACCGGCGGTGTCTGCCGGCCGGCCCTTGGGAAAGAGCTGCCGCTGGACCTGCTGCACCTGGCGCTCGAGGCGATCGATGCGCTGTTCAGGAGTCGGCGGCGCCTGCCGCTGCGCAAGAGCAAGCGACGGCACGAGCGCCATCGCGGCGCTGACCGCAAGAGCGGTGATCAAACGAGACTTCACGAGCATTTCCCCAACGCTTGGCTGTTCGCAACTGGTGGGGGAAAGCAGCTTTCCCCCCGATGAATCCTATTCCCCGCTGTTCGTTGTCGGCAAGGCTGTGCCCTGTGCCGGAAGAGCCGCGGGCGTCTCGCCCGCTGGAGCTGCAACGGGCGGCTTCGCGCGCGCTCGCGGCGCCGCGGCAGCAGTCCGTGCTGGCGGCGGCGCCGTTACCTTTGCCTGCGGCGATTTCATGAGATCCGCGGGCAGGAGACTGACATTAGAGATCGTCGTCGCAGCCGGCCCGACCGGTGGTGCGACTGCATTCCCGACCGTGATCTTCAAACCCTCGGGCTTGCCAGTCTTGAGGACCGGGGCGGCCGCATTCGAAGGCACCGTATAGGCCTGCGAGGGCTGAAGCATGCCGGAGAACAAGGTCGCTCCGCCCTTCTCGCTGACCTGGAGCCAGACAGGCGCCGTGGCCGTAAGGACGACAGGTCCCTGAGCCACGGGCGCAGGCGCCGGTGCAGCGGGCTTGGGCGCGACCTCCGGCGCTGCGGCCTGAGTAGTTTCCACATTGCGCGCTTCTTCAGGCTGCTCGAGCGAACGATTGTTGAGCCAGCTCATCACTGCAATGAGGACGATCACAGCCGCAACCGCGCCAAGGACCAGCCACTTGGGCATCGTCCTTGCAGGATCCGCCGCCTCGAACACGTCCGCGGAATTGTTGGCGAACCGCTGCCCGCCCATTTCCTCGCGAAGTTGATTGCCGATCTCGACGCGATCGAGGCCAACGGCCGAAGCATAGCTCTTGGCAAAGCCGATCGAGTAGGTCGGTGCCGGAAGGTTGTCCCAGTCCCCCGTTTCCAGGCTGGCAAGGTGACGCTGCGGGATGCGGGTTTGTGCCGCAAGGTCTTCGAGACTGAGCTTCTTTGCCTCACGAGCGGCCCGAAGTTGCTCACCAACGGGCACATACTCCGGTTCGACCGGAAGTTCGTCCTCGGGCTCGATATCAGCGTCGCG